>NZ_JBFUES010001717.1:0-827 GCF_056403875.1 Bradyrhizobium sp. P2_E8 | reverse complement strand
TTGTAGATCAGGCCGCGCATGTTGTCGTGATGCTTGAGATGGCCGAGCTCGTGGGCGAGGATGCCGGCAAGCTCGTCGGGGCTTTCGGCCTTGTCGAGCAGGCCCTGCAACAAGAACACCTTGCCGCCCGGCAGCGCGAACGCATTCGGCACCGAGGTCGGCAGCACGCCCGCGGTCATGGCATCGTCGTCAAGGCCGGCCGCATCGCGCAGGCGGTTGACCAGCTTTGTGAACGCGGCCTTGCCCGCGGGGTCTTCGCACGTGCGGCGGCCGAAGATGGTCTTAACCTGGACCTCGGACGCATCGCCAATGCGGCGCTCGATCGGTGTCGGCACCAGCGGCGCGAGACGATCGGCAGCGAGCGGCACGCCGAACAGCACGACACAGACGATCGAGACAGCGGCGGCCACCGACCAGCCGACGATCTTCGCGACACCGCGGCGCGTGGTCTGGTGCTCGTCGAGACGCATGCAGCGGACGGTCACGTCGGCCGCGAGCGCGGCATCGCGGATCTCCAGCCGTGCCAGCGGCGGCGCGGACGTCGCGGCCAGACGCAGGATACCGGCCGGACTGTCGGCGCGGCGAATGTCGGCATAGGCCCAGCGAACCGGCGTCCCGCCCGCCTCAAAGATCTCGAGCGCATCACCGAGCGTCAGCGTCACCTGCCGCCTGCGGCTCGACACGCCGTCGAAGAAGATCGTCGGCTTTGCGGACTGCGCCGGAGCCTCGGTGGACAACTCACTCACAGATCAGAATCCCGCGACATCGAGCCCGTCGGCAAAGCCTTCGCCGAGCGCGCTGGCGAGCTCGCCGCTGCCGCGCACATC
>NZ_JBFUES010001716.1:0-830 GCF_056403875.1 Bradyrhizobium sp. P2_E8 | reverse complement strand
CGACGCGCAGGGCGCGGAAATCTATGCCTGGAATGCTGTGCTGGAGCAGACCGTGCTGCGGCCCGGCGAGCGCGCCTTCTTCCGCTCGCGCCTGGCCTCCCCGCCGCCGGAGGGCCGCAATATCGACGTTCGCTTCTTCAACCGGCGCGACATTGCCGGCGGCAGCGTGTAATCAGGCTCGCAAGGTCCGCACGGGAGGTTGGTCCCAAGGTTGGTCCCATGCCAAAAATCTTGATCGCCGACGACGAGGATTCGATGCGCCAGCTGGTGGCGCGCGCCATCGCCATGGACGGGCACCAGACCGTGACCGCGCAGGATGGCGCCGAGGCGCTGGAGATCCTGACCCGCGAGGACGGCGCATTCGATTTGCTGCTCACCGACATCCAGATGCCGGTCATGGACGGCATCGCGCTGGCGCTCTCCGCCGCGCGCGATTTCCCCGACCTGACCATCCTGCTGATGACCGGGTTTGCCGACCAGCGCGAGCGCGCCTCGAACCTCAACGCGCTGGTGCATGACGTCGTGACCAAACCGTTCTCGGTCGCCGACATCCGCACCGCAGTGGCGGACGCGCTGGCGGCGAAGAAGCGGTAGCGCGCGGCCGCCGCAGTCGCGTCGGCTATGCCTCTATGACGCGACGCCGCCGCTATACATTCGGTGTCGTCCTGGCGAAGGCCAGGACCCATACCGCGTGATTTATCTGTCAGAAAAGGACGGCGTACCGGGCGACGAGTCTTCGCCAAACCGCTCCCTGGGGTAATGGGTCCTGGCGCCCGTGCGCAATTGCGCACTAGGCCAGGACGACGTTGGAGAGGCGGCTCAAAAATCAT
>NZ_JBFUES010001715.1:0-833 GCF_056403875.1 Bradyrhizobium sp. P2_E8 | reverse complement strand
TCCGTGACGAGCGCTGCAGCGTTGTATTCGCCTCCATTCAGTGTGGATGGCACCGCGATCTGCCGGACTGTCGGCGCGCGGAAGGGAGAAAAGCTCACGCCCGGGCCCATGGGAAAGGGATCGAAGCCCGCTTCATCGCGGATATCGTGCTCCATCGCCATGATGACGATCTTGGCGAGATCGACCGCGGACCCTCCGCCGACAGCCACGACGAGATCGGCTTGAGCCTCCTTTGCGTGACGGGCGACCTCGGCAGCCTGCTTGCGCGTCGTATGCTGCGCAATTCCGTCGAAGGTCGCTGCATGCTTGTCGCCCAGGGTACGTCGGATTTTCTCGATCTCGTCGGTCTTGGAGTTCAGGGTTCGACTGACGATGAGGAAGACGCGCTTTGCGTCAAGTCGCTCCGCCTCTTCGCGGACAGCTTCGGAGGCGGCTTTGCCATAGATGACACGGTCGATTGCCGGAAAGTTATGTACACCAGTCCTGCGCATTTCTTTCTCCCATTGGACGCCCGATCATTGGGCATTATATTATGATCATCATTCAAGTCCGGGTCGGCGTCTCGGCACGCTGGAGTTCTGCGACGTGCTGAAGAGTTAAATCACGACAGTTGCGCCACCGGATTAACGGCGTTCGCTATCGCTGTTGATGGATGCGCTGCCGCCAATTATCAAGCGAGCCAGCTCCGACGGACTCTCGAGGGCCGCCTCCGCTTTCGATAAGCGCCCACAGGCAACCGTTCCAGACGTCAAGCGTCCATTATCCTTTTCATCGTGGCCCTTTGCATTGATCGCGGCGTTAGACGATTTGAAAAGGCGGCTATCTTGTTCGAC
>NZ_JBFUES010001714.1:0-835 GCF_056403875.1 Bradyrhizobium sp. P2_E8 | reverse complement strand
CGTCATCCCCGTGATGGTGAAACAGGGCGGCGGCTCGATCATCAACATCTCCTCGATCGCCTCGATCCGCCACATGGGCATCTCCTACGTCACCTACGGCACCTCGAAGGCGGCGATGAACCAGATGACGCGCACCACCGCGATCGAGTTCGCGCGGCATCATGTGCGCGTCAACGCGATCCTGCCCGGCCTGATGAAGACGCCGATGGTCGAGCATTCCGCCGGCCTTGCCGCCAGCTACGCCAAGGGCGACGTCGAAGCGATGTGGCGCGCGCGCGATGCGCAAGTGCCGATGGGTCACATGGGCGATGCCTGGGACGTGGCGAATGCCGCGCTGTTCCTGGCGTCGGACGAGTCGAAATATGTGACGGGGATCGAGCTGGTCGTGGACGGCGGGATCACGTGCAARGCGGGGGCGTAGCTCCAATCTCCGCCGTCGTCCCAGACAAGCGCGCCTCAAGCGCGCGCAGATCCGGGACCCATAACCACAGGATGGAGTTGTTTTGCTAATCCGTAACTCCGAGTCGTCGTAACCACCTCTGCCTGTGGTTATGGGTCCCGGATCGGCGCTCCGCGCCAGTCAACGCTGCGCGTTGTCTGGAGCTTCGCTTGTCCGGGACGACAGTGGAGTATTGGGTTGCTCACTGCGCCAGCGCCAGAATCCCGCCGGCGAAAGAATGCCATGCCGCAGTCTCGCTGATCGGCCAGTTCAGCACCTTCACCGCCAGCAACGCAAGCGTGCCGGTGATGTAGACCGGATGCACGCGGCCCTCGGTGCGCCAGTCGCGCACCATGGCGACGACGAGCAACAGCGCGGCCACCACCGCCGGCGCGA
>NZ_JBFUES010001713.1:0-835 GCF_056403875.1 Bradyrhizobium sp. P2_E8 | reverse complement strand
GAGTCACGGCGGTGTTTGGCTAAACCCCAGAGAAACTTAACCTAATCCCACCAGACGGCGGATGCTGGCGGGCGATGCACCGGCGTCGCGCAACTCCCGCAGGCCGGTCGAGCGGCTCGATTTCGACAGCTTCCGCCCGGCCTCGTCCCGAATCAGGGCGTGGTGGCGGTAGGCGGGTTCCGGCAGGCCAAGCAGGGTTTGCAGCAGGCGGTGGACGGACGTGGCGTGAAACAGGTCCTGGCCGCGCACCACCTCGCTGATCCCCTGGAGGGCATCGTCGACGACCACGGACAAATGGTAGCTGGTCGGTGTCTCCTTGCGGGCCAGGATCACGTCTCCCCAGGCCTCGGGCCGCGTGGGTACGGCGCCGCGCTCGCCATCGGGCCCCTCGCCCAACTCGTTCCAGGCCAGGCTGGCTACGTGCCGGCAGGCAGCCGCCATGTCGAGCCGGAGCGCATAGGGCGCGCCGGATGCGATCAGCCGCGCCCGCTCGCCGGCGGACAGCGACTTGGCGTCTCCGGGGTAACGCGGCGCGCCATCGGGATCGCGCGGCCACGGCCCGTGAGCCTCGCGCGCGGCGACCAGCTTTGCGATCTCGGCGCGGCTTTCGAAGGCGGGATAGACGAAGCCGAGGGCAGAGAGCTTGTCCAGCGCGGCGCGGTAATCGGAAAGATGCTCCGACTGCCGCCGCACCGGTGTTTCCCAGGCAATTCCGAGCCAGGCGAGATCCTCGTAGATCGCTGCCTCATACTCAGGCCGGCAGCGCGTCGCGTCGATGTCCTCGATCCGCAGCAACAGCCGCCCGCCGGCCTCGCGCGCACGGTCGAAATTGAGC
>NZ_JBFUES010001712.1:0-839 GCF_056403875.1 Bradyrhizobium sp. P2_E8 | reverse complement strand
ACCCTCGCCATATTATGCAAGATGGTACAAAAATCAATCTGGCCAGGTTGAGCGATACCCGAAAGAGGAACTGCCCAAGGAGGCTACAGATGGATCTCTATTTCTCGCCGCTCGCCTGCTCGATGGCGACCCGCGTCGCGCTGTACGAAGCCGGCGCCGAAGCGAACTATCTCGAAGTCGATCCGCCGACCAAGAAGGTGCTGAACGACGGTAGCGATTTCCGCACCGTGAACCCGATCGGCCTCGTGCCGACGCTGCGCACCGACGAGGGCGTGGTGCTGACCGAGAACGCGGCGATCCTGCAATATGTCGCCGACCGCTTTCCGCAATCCGGCCTCGGCGCCGCGGCGGGCATCGAACGGACGCGGCTGCACCAATGGCTCTGCTTCATCGGCACCGAGCTGCACAAGGGCCTCTTCATCCCCGTGCTCGACCGCAAGGCGCCGCAGGAGACCAAGGCCTACGCGCTGGAGAAGAACCTGTCGCGGCTCGACTATCTCGACAACTACCTGAAGGGACGCGACTTCCTGCTCGACCATTTCAGTGTGGCCGACGCCTATCTCGTCACGGTCATCAACTGGACCATGGCGACACCGCCGATCGAGCTCGCCAAATGGCCGAACGTGAAGGCCTATTACGAACGCCTGCGCCAGCGGCCCTCGGTCGCAAAGGCGATCGCGGAGGAGTTCGAGCTGTACAAGGCCGAACTCGCCAGGAAGAAGGCGGCGGCTTAAGTCAAGACGGCGACGTCGTCCCGGCTGGGCCGGGACGACGTCGTTCCTTCGTTGCAATTCGACTATCTCGGCGCTTGCAGCGCGATCCCGTAGCGACCGTAGATC
>NZ_JBFUES010001711.1:0-840 GCF_056403875.1 Bradyrhizobium sp. P2_E8 | reverse complement strand
CTCCCGAATGGACCGAGCAGGCCTCGAAGCCGCCGTCCGACAAGGCGTCCTCGATGAAGCTGCAGATCAGAGCTTCATCCTCGACCACGAGAACACGAAGGGGATTGCTCACTTTTCAAGTCTCCTCGACAACCGATGCGGATCGTCTGGCGTGACTGCGGGCACGTTGTCCCGCGAGTGCCCTGGCCGCCTCAAGCCACCGGCACACCGTAATAGGCATTCACGGAGCGTGCGGTCGCGGGATCGCTCCAATTCCAACTGCTCTCGTCGGCGTATTTGGGAGCGCTGCGGAGCTGGTCCTGGGTGATGCCGGTGACGTAGCCGCCGAGGTTGGTGTCGTACTTCAGCGCCTGCCAAGGCAGCGGATAGTGGTCGTCGCCGATGCCCAGCAGGCCGCCGAAGCTGAGCACCGCGTACGATACCTTGCCGCTGACCTTGTCGATCATGACGCGCTCGATGTAGCCGACCTTTTCCCCGTCGGCCCCGTAGACATTCGTGCCCTCGACCTTGTCGCTTCCGATCAGGCTGAAGGTCTCGCGATCTTCCATGGCCATGTTGATCTCCCGGATGTTGTCTTCTGGAGTCAACGGGAGGACGATGGCTCCGTTCCTGGCAAAGCCTCGGTGGCATTGTTCTGGGCGAGCGGAGTTCGGGATGGAACTAACCGATCTGGAGCGCGAATTTTTGAGGAAGCTTCTCGGCGAATCCTGGGTCAGCCCGCCGATGTTCGACCATGAGATTGTGGCTCGGCTGGTGGAGCTGGGTCTCGTCGAAACCGAACCGCTTCCATCCGGCGATATCGAATACCGGATCACTGACGCGGGCCGAGCGGCGGCCGCG
>NZ_JBFUES010001710.1:0-844 GCF_056403875.1 Bradyrhizobium sp. P2_E8 | reverse complement strand
ACCTGTTGCTGCTCCATCTCTGGCTGCTGCTGCGCCGCCTGCGCACGGTCCAGGGCGCCACGGAGCTGTCGCAGGCGCTGTTCGACCGATTCTGCGAGGACATGGACGACAATCTGCGGGAGATGGGGGTGGGCGACCAGACCGTGCCGAAGCGGATGCGGGCCTTCGGCGAGGCCTTCTACGGCCGGGTGCAGGCCTACGACCAGGYGATCGAAGGTGGCGTTGAGGCGCTGGCGGCGGCGATCTGCAAGAATATCTTGAATGGGGCCGGCCTGGACCAGGCGAAGCGGCTCGCGGCCTACGCGCGGGCCACGGATGCCGATCTCGGCCGGACCGACGAGGCCGCGCTGCTGCGCGCGTCCTTCAACTTTCCCCCGGCGCTTCCCGAGGATGTCACGCCATGAACCGACCGAATACTGGATCCGAGCCCGATCCCTGGCGGGTCCCCGTCATCGTCGCGCAGATTCCCGATACCGGCCTGCACCGCGAGATCGAGGCGTCGGCCGCTGAACGGAAGGTCATGGCGGAGGTCGCGGGCGTGCGGGAGATCCTGTCCGCCAACGCCAGCTTCGATGTCGTGCCGAAAAGCGGTGGCCGGCTCCATGTCACGGGCCACGTCCGCGCCCGGGTCGGCCAGACCTGCGTGGTCACGCTCGATCCGATCGAGAACGAGATCGAGGAGGAGGTGGACCTGACCTTCGCCCCCGAGGCCGAGGCACGCCGCCTGTCCGACCTGATCGAGGAGGGGCAGGACGACGAGGAGCCGCCGGAGGTCATCGACCCGCCCGAGGCCATCATCAATGGCATCATCGACCTTGGCCGGCTCGCCACCGATGCCCTGTTC
>NZ_JBFUES010001709.1:0-845 GCF_056403875.1 Bradyrhizobium sp. P2_E8 | reverse complement strand
CCGTTTGATCTGCGGCGACGTCGGCTTTGGCAAGACCGAGGTGGCCTTGCGTGCCGCCTTTGCCGTGGCGCTCGAAGGCAAGCAGGTCGCTGTCGTGGTGCCGACCACGCTGCTGGCGCGCCAGCACGCAAGAACCTTCACCGAGCGCTTCAAGGGCTTTCCGGTGAACGTGGCGCAGGCCTCGCGCCTGATCCCGACCAAGGAGCTGAACCAGGTCAAGAAGGGCATCGCCGACGGCTCGGTCGACATCGTCGTCGGCACCCACGCGCTGCTCGGCAAGGCGATCAAGTTCCGCGATCTCGGCCTCGTCATCGTCGACGAGGAGCAGCATTTTGGCGTCACTCACAAGGAACGGCTGAAGGCGCTTCGCTCCGAGGTGCATGTGCTGACGCTGTCGGCGACGCCGATCCCGCGCACGCTTCAGCTGGCGCTCACCGGCGTCCGCGAGCTCTCGATCATTGCCTCGCCCCCGGTCGACCGCCTTGCGGTGCGCACCTTCGTCGCCCCGCACGATCCCTTGATGATCCGCGAGGCGCTGCTGCGCGAACGCTATCGCGGCGGCCAGGCTTTCTACGTCGTGCCGCGCATCGACGACCTCGCCGAGGTCAAGGATTTTCTCGACAAGAACGTGCCGGAGATGAAGGTCGCGGTCGCGCACGGGCAGATGCCGCCCGCCGTGATCGAGGACATCATGACCGCGTTCTACGACGGCAAGTTCGACATCCTGCTGTCGACCACGATCGTCGAATCCGGTCTCGACATTCCCAACGCCAACACGCTGATCGTGCATCGCGCCGACATGTTCGGCCTTGCCCAGCTCTATCAGCTCCGCGGCCGCGTCGGCC
>NZ_JBFUES010001708.1:0-855 GCF_056403875.1 Bradyrhizobium sp. P2_E8 | reverse complement strand
TCCCACTTGTCCTGCGTCAGCAGCTTGCGCTCGACCACCACGATCTGGTGCAGCGACTTGCCGCTCTTGTAGCCTTCGCGCGCGATCTCGGCGCATTGCTTGTAGCCGAGCAGCGGCTTCAGCACGGTCACAATGCCGAGCGAGTTCAGCACCATGTTGCGGGTGTGGTCCTCATTGGCGGTGATGCCGACGACACAGTTCTCGCGCAGGCTGTTGACCGCGCGCTCCATGGTGCGGATCGAGAAGAACAGCGCGAACGAGATCACCGGCTCCATCACGTTGAGCTGGAGCTGGCCGGCGGAAGCGGCGAGCGTCACCGTGGTGTCGAGCCCGATGACGAGGAAGCTGGTCTGGTTGACGACCTCGGGGATCACGGGATTGACCTTGCCCGGCATGATCGAGGAGCCCGGCTGGAGCTGCGGCAGGTTGATCTCGTTGAAGCCGGCGCGCGGGCCCGAAGCCAGCAACCGGATGTCGTTGCAGATCTTGGTGAGCTTGCTTGCGGTGCGCTTGAGCACGCCGGAGAGCTGCACATAGGCGCCGGTGTCCGAGGTCGCCTCGACGAGGTCGCCGGCGAGAATGAAGTCGACGCCGGTCAGCGCGCTCAGATGCCGGACGGCGAGCTTGGGATAACCCTGCGCAGCGGTGACGGAGGTGCCGATCGCGGTTGCGCCGAGATTGATCTCGCGCAGCAGCGCCCGCGCCTCGGAGATACGATCGACCTCCTCGCCCATGGTGGTGCCCCAGCCGCGGAATTCAGCGCCGAGCGACATCGGCACGGCGTCCTGAAGATGCGTACGGCCCATCTTCAGCACGCGATCGAACTCCCTGCCCTTGGCGAAGAACGCCTCCTGG
>NZ_JBFUES010001707.1:0-856 GCF_056403875.1 Bradyrhizobium sp. P2_E8 | reverse complement strand
ACAGTCGCCGAGAAGATCGAGAAGATCTACGACGAGGTCGGCGGCTTCGGCGTGCTGCTGGTGTTCGGCTTCGATTACAAGCACAAGGCCGAGGCCTGGCACCACTCGCTCTCGCTGCTCAGCAACGAGGTGATGCCGCGCCTGAAGCATCTCGRCTCCGCGAAGAAGGCGGCTTGACCCGACGCGGATGYGGCGCGATCGTGCCGCATCCGCACCCGTTTCGGAGATTTCCACGTGAGCGTGGACGCAAAGGATTTCAAGCAGGCGATGCGCCAATGCGCCGTCGCCGTCGCGCTGGTCACGGTCGGTGCCGAGCACGGCAAGCGCACCGGGCTCACGGTCACGTCGGCCTGCTCATTGTCGGACAATCCACCGTCGCTGATCGTCTGCGTCAACCGCAACGCCAGCGCGCATGCGCGCATCCGCGAGGAAGGCGCCTTCGCGATCAACTTCCTGCACGAGGACCACGCGCTGCTGGCGCTCACCTTCAGCGGCCAGAAGGGCGTCAATGGCGACGACCGCTTTGCGTTCGGGCAATGGACGCGCGGGGCCACCGGCGCACCGGTGCTGACGGATGCGGTGGCCGCGTTCGATTGCGAACTGGCGCAGGAGTTCGAGACCAAGACGCATTCGATCTTCGTCGGCGAGGTCCGCGGGGTGTCGCATTCCGACGGGGCTGCACCGCTCGTCTATCTGCGCAGCAGCTTCCACGTTCCCCACGAAATCCGCGGCACCGTGACAGTCGGCGACCTCGATTCACGGCATCTGAGCTGGACGGATTTTTCGTAATGGCGGCATCGCAGGTGCGCTCCCTCGCCCCGCTTGCGGGGAGAGGGTTGGGGTGAGGGGGAGTCTC
>NZ_JBFUES010001706.1:0-857 GCF_056403875.1 Bradyrhizobium sp. P2_E8 | reverse complement strand
GGACAAGCCCGGCCACGACGTCGTGGAGGCTTTTGCGCCCGTTGCCGGGATTAGCGGCGCGCCTACGCCTTCTCCTCCCAGATCATGGCAAGATGGACGATCGTCTGCACCGCCTTCTCCATGTCCTGCCGGCTGACCCATTCGAGGCGCGAGTGGAACGCGTGCTCGCCGGCGAAGATGTTGGGGCAGGGCAGGCCCATGAACGACAGGCGCGAGCCGTCGGTGCCGCCGCGGATCGCGGTGCGCATCGGCCGCAGGCCGGCGCGGCGGATCGCCTCGATAGCGTATTCGAGGATGTGCGGGTGACGGTCGATCACCTGCTTCATGTTGCGGTACTGCTCCCTGACCTCGAACGTGTAGGTCGAGCGCGGATAGTCCTTCATCACGTCCTTGACGATGTTCTCGAGCAGGATCTCCTTCTCCTTCAGGCCTTCCTCGGTGAAGTCGCGGACGATGAAGGAGAGCGTCGCCTGCTCGAGCGCGCCGTCGATGCTGATCGGATGCAGGAAGCCCTGCTTGCATGACGTCGTCTCGGGCGAACAGCCCTCCTTCGGCAGTCGCTCGACGATGGCGGCCGCGATCTTGATCGCGTGCTCCATCTTGCCCTTGGCGTAGCCGGGATGGGCGCTGACGCCGTTGATGGTGATGGTGGCTCCGTCGGCCGAGAAGGTCTCGTCCTCGACAGAGCCCGCGCTCTCGCCGTCCATGGTGTAGCCGAAATCGGCCCCCAACTTCTTGATGTCGACGTTGTCGACGCCGCGGCCGACCTCCTCGTCGGGCGTGAACAGGATCTTGAGGGTGCCGTGCTTCACATCGGGATTGTTGATGAAGAAATACGCGGCATCCATGATCTCGGC
>NZ_JBFUES010001705.1:0-858 GCF_056403875.1 Bradyrhizobium sp. P2_E8 | reverse complement strand
GTCATGCGCGGATTGAGCGAGGCAAACGGATCCTGGAACACGAGCTGCATGTTCCGCCGCATCGCGCGCAGATCGTTGCCACCGAGCTGGCGCACGTCCTGACCGTCGAACACGACCTCGCCGTCGGTCGGCTCGATCAGGCGCAGCACGCAGCGCCCCGTCGTCGACTTGCCGCAGCCGGATTCACCGACGAGACCGAGCGTCTCGCCGCGATTGACCGAGAACGACACGCCGTCGACCGCATAGACGCTGGCGACCTGGCGCGACAGCAAGCCGCCAAAAACGGGGAAATGCTTCTTCAGACCGCTGACGCGGAGCAAGGGTTCGCTCATGGCGCGGCTCCCAACTGCGTATCCCCCAAGTGACAGGCCATGCGGTGGCCGGGCGAGACCTCGCGGAGCAGCGGCTCCTTCTCGGTGCAAACGCTCATGGCATGACGGCAGCGCGGCGCGAAGCGGCAGCCGACCGGCGGATTGATCAGGATCGGCACCGAGCCGCCGATCGCCTCCAGCCGCGTCTTGTGCTCGCTGTCGAGGTCGATGCGCGGGATCGAGCGGATCAGCCCTTGCGTATAGGGGTGCCGCGGATCGCCGAAGAGCTCGTCGACGGCCGCCTCCTCCACGACCTTGCCGGCATACATCACGACGACGCGCTGCGCGGTCTCGGCGACGACGCCCATGGCATGGGTGATCAGCATCACCGCCATGCCGAAGCGTTCCTTCATGTCCTGGAGCAGGTCGAGGATCTGCGCCTGGATGGTGACGTCGAGCGCGGTGGTGGGCTCGTCGGCGATGATCAGCTTCGGCTTGCAGGCGAGCGCCATCGCGATCATCACGCGCTGGCGCATGCCGCCGGAGA
>NZ_JBFUES010001704.1:0-859 GCF_056403875.1 Bradyrhizobium sp. P2_E8 | reverse complement strand
GGCCAGAGACGAGTATTGAAAGCGGGCCGCATATCTGTGCGAGGCGTAACATGGCGGCACAAACGAGTGACGGACACGTCCTGCTGGTCAAGAAGCTCGGCGGACTCTTCGCAATCATCATCGGATGCCTGCTGACCGCGGTCGGCGTGACCTTTGAATCCAGTGGCACGACTTTCGTCGGCGTCCTCTTCCTGGTGCTTGGCGCTGGTTTGCTCGTGCTGAAGATCGTCAGGCGAAACGAAGGATCTCCGCTGCGATAGAAGCCCGTGCGGTTCGCCTATGCGCCCAGCACATCCGCGAGCCGCGTCTCGTCGGCGGCGGGATCCTTCAGGAACAGCTCGGCTTCGATCTCGTTCAGATGCGACAGCATCTGCGCGCGGGCGGCTTGCTTGTCGCGCTTGCGGATCGCGGTGACGATCTCGGCGTGGTGGTCGGTGCCGCAGGCCGGGGTGTCGTGGCGGCGATAGAGCAGGATGATGAGCGAGGAGCGCGCGATCAGTTCCTTGAGGAAGCCGAGATAGATGCTGTGGCCACTCATCTCGGCGACGAGCTTGTGAAATTCGCCGGAGAGCCGGACCGAGGCGCGCGCGTCGCCGCGCAGCTCCGCCTCGCGCTCTTCAGTGAGATGTTGGCCGAGGCGGTCGAGCCAGGCCGCTGACACCGCTTCACACGCGCGGTCGACGATGGTGGGCTCGATCAGTCGGCGCGCCTCGAACACTTCGCGGGCGTCGCCGGGCGTCGGGCGCGCGACGAAGGCGCCGCGGTTCTTCTCGATGTTGACGATGCCCTCATGCGCGAGCTGCTGGAGCGCGGTGCGGACCAGTGTGCGGCTCGCGCCGTAGATCTCGCCGATCTCATC
>NZ_JBFUES010001703.1:0-860 GCF_056403875.1 Bradyrhizobium sp. P2_E8 | reverse complement strand
ACTTTACTCTCACCTTCCCGGGTATCGCTTCGCTCACCCGGGCTACGAACTGTCAGATCTTCCGGCCCGCCTGCTCCCAATAGGGATCGCGCAGGCGGCGCTTGAAGATCTTGCCGGAGTCTTCGCGCGGCAGCCCGGTGCGGATCTCGATGTGCTTGGGCACCTTGTAGTCGGCGAGCGAGGTCTTCAGCCGCGCGCGGACATCGGCGGCATCGAGCGTGACGCCGGCCTGCGGCTCGACCACCGCCATCAATGCCTCGCCGAACTCCGCGTCGGGGATGCCGAACACCGCGCAATCATGCACGCCGGGCACGGCGTGCAGCACGGATTCGATCTCGGCCGGATAGATGTTGACGCCGCCCGAGATCACCATGTCGCGCTTGCGATCGCAGATGAAGACGTAGCCGTCTTCGTCGATATAGCCGACGTCGCCGGAGGTGATGAAGCCGTCGCGGTCGATCTCGGCGCGCTTCTCCGGCTTGTTGTGGTAGGTGAAGTCGGCCATCTCCGCCATGCGGGAATAGATCTCGCCGATCTCGCCCACGCCCAGCACGCGGCCGTCCTCGCCGATGAAGCGCAGCTCGGCGCCGGGCGAGATCTTGCCGACCGTGCCGGGCTTGCTCAACGCATCCTCCGAGGTCGCGAAGGTCACGGCGCTGGATTCGGTCGAGCCGTAGAATTCGTAGATCACCGGCCCCCACCACTCGATCATGGCGCGCTTGACATCGGCCGGGCAAGGCGCTGCCGCGTGGATGATATGACGCAGCGAGGAGACGTCGTACTTCTTGCGCACCGCCTCCGGCAGCTTCATCAGGCGGATGAACATGGTCGGCACCATGAAGATGGTGTCGATCTTGTAG
>NZ_JBFUES010001702.1:0-860 GCF_056403875.1 Bradyrhizobium sp. P2_E8 | reverse complement strand
GCTCGAGACTGCATCGTACGGCAACGCGGCCAGTTTCGAGAGGAATTGCTTGGCAGCGCCTTCGCTGGTGTCGCTCTTGAGGAGGCCGGTCACGACGCGATGCCTGATGATGTCGGCGTGCGGTGTCCCCGTCCTCAGCAGTTCCGGCGGCAGCTGATAGAGTCGGGCATAACGCTCGTTGCAGACGACGAGCCGCTTCTCCGCATCGAACATGCAGAGAGCCTCGACCATGTTGTTGATGGCCGTATCGAGCCTGAGTTTCTGGTCCTGGATTTCCTGTTGCGAATCTTCCACCTGCTGCCGGGCGAGCGAGAGCTCGCTGATGATCTGCTCGAATCTGCTGGTTCTGGTCGCAAGGCGGCGATCCGCCAGCACGCCGACGAAGCTCATCCCGAGCACCGACAGGGCCACGCCCGCAATTGCCACGGCGAGGAAGTTCGGAGAAAGCGACAACGTATCGTTTGCCAGCGTGGGGTCTGGAACGATCTGCACGGCCCCCATGGCCGTGAAATGGTGCGACACGATGGCGAGCGTCAGCAGCAGCGCCGCAGCAAAGGTCCCCCGCTTGTCCTTGCGGCCCAGGGCAACCGCGAGTGCAGCGTAGCCCAGGACCATGCCGAGGACGATCGAGATCAACACCAGCCCCGGCGACCAGGTCACACGACCCGGCACCTCGAGGGCCCACATGCCGATATAGTGCATGCTTGCAATGCCGGCGCCGATAATGCCGCCACCGGCAGCTGCGCGCCACCGACCGGAATTACTGACGGCAACGCCAAAACCGCCTGAGGTCAGGATCATCGCCGCGGCGAGCGACAGCGCAGTCAGAACGAGGCCGTAGTTGGTCGAGACGCCGGGCT
>NZ_JBFUES010001701.1:0-860 GCF_056403875.1 Bradyrhizobium sp. P2_E8 | reverse complement strand
GCCGCGGCCTTCGTCCGACAGCATCGCGTCGTAGGCGAGCTCCTCGGGCCGCCGTCCCAGCTTGCGCGCCTGCGGGCCGAGCGCGTTCTCCGGCGGCTGCTCGTAATCGGGGGGATCGCCGAGCAGGAACATCTTGTCGTAGTTGGGCCGGAAGAACAGCGGATCGTCGGTCGCGGTCGCCGTCTCGCTCAGGATCGCCTGGCGGACCTCGCTCTGATGCAGCCGCGCCAGCCGCTCCTTCAGCGGCAGATGCGCGATGCGCGCGTAGCTCGGATGGGTCTGGAACGGATTGCGCGACAGCTCGAGGCCGAGCAGCAGGCCGACCGGGCGCGCCGCGATCTGCGCGGTGATGGAGAGGCCGCGCCTGGCCGCGGCATTGATCTCGTCCAGCGTCTGGCGCCAGCGCTGCGGCGCCTTGTCGTTCTGCGTGATCGAGAACGAGATCGGACACTTCGTGGCATCAGCCACCCGCAGCATCATCGGCAGGTCTTCGTGGATGGTGGAGAGATCGAGCACGAATTGCAGCACACTGCGGCCCTCGGCATGCATCGCGCCGGCAATCGCGGTGAGCTCGTCCTCGCCGGCCTTCAAGGTCGGCGTGAAGTCGCCGGTCGAGGTGCGGTGATTGAGCGTGCGCGAGGTCGAGAAGCCGAGCGCGCCGGAACGCACAGCCTCGCCCGCGAGCTTCGCCATCGCGGCATTGTCCTCCACGGTCGAGGGATCGCGGCGCGCGCCGCGCTCGCCCATCACATAGACCCGCAGCGCCGCATGCGGCAATTGCGCGCCGACATCGATGTCGAAATCGCGCCTGGACAGCCAGTTCATGTAGTCCGGAAAACTCTCCCAGGCCCAGGGAATGC
>NZ_JBFUES010001700.1:0-862 GCF_056403875.1 Bradyrhizobium sp. P2_E8 | reverse complement strand
GAATTAAAATGCTGACCTGTATGCTGATCTGCCGCGCACGTCGCGGCGGATCAAAAAATCGTGCGCGTCAGGATTGTTTTGAAGCCCCATTTCCAATAAAATGAATTAATCGATTTTCGGCCGGACGACATTGGCATCCACCGGTACAGCCGGTTCAGACACGCTGACGACCCTTCCAGAAATTCGATCTAACCTGCCCGCGCGAGCGGGCTCTTACATTGTGTTATCTGAGAAGGAACTACCCCCGTGAGCATGGGAACCGTGAAGTGGTTTAACGCGACCAAGGGCTTTGGCTTCATCCAGCCCGACGACGGCGGCAAGGACGTGTTCGTGCACATCAGCGCCGTCGAGCGCGCTGGCCTCGGCACGCTGCGCGAAGGCCAGAAGATCTCCTACGAGATCGTTGCCGATCGCCGGTCCGGCAAGTCGGCCGCCGACAATCTTCGCTCCGCCGGCTGAGCCAACGGATCTTCGGTCCGGATCGGCTCGAGCGAGCAAACCAAAACAACAGAAAAGGCCGTGCGCGACGCACGGCCTTTTTTCATGTTCGACGAACCGGGAGAATCGTTCCTCGCCGGTGCGAGAGGCCGGACCGCACGATCCTGCCCGGCAATCCCGTCTATCGGTCTTGTTCGTTGGTCTTGCTAGTTGGGCTTGGCGCCGGCGTTGCCGCTGGCATTGTTGCTCAGCGTACCGGCCTGGCTCATCGTGGTATTGAAGAAATTGTCGCTGTCGCCCAGCGTCACGCGACGCTGGCAAATCGGCATGCAGCTATAGGACTCGCGCTCGACCCCGCGATAGACAGTGACGAGCCGGTCGCTCGGACCTTCGACCTGGATCTGGCGGTCGACCAGGATCTCGC
>NZ_JBFUES010001699.1:0-864 GCF_056403875.1 Bradyrhizobium sp. P2_E8 | reverse complement strand
GCATTGACTAATGCATTAGCCTTCGCTAATTTATCGGCATGATCGAAGCCGCCCCAAACCCCGTCACCACCGTGATGCGCGCCCTCGCCGATCCGACCCGCCGCGCCGTGTTCGAGCGCGTCTTCGAGAGTAAGGAGATCAGCGTTGCCGAACTGACGCGCGGCAGTGGCGTGACGCAAGGTGCGATCTCGCAGCACCTGAAGTCGCTGAAGCAGGCCGGCCTCGTTGCCGAGCGCGCGGAGGGCCGCAACGTCTACTACCGCGCCGCGCCGCAAGGACTCGAGCCGCTGGTGACCTGGATGGATCATTACGGCGTCTTCTGGCGCGAGCGCTTCCAGAACCTGCGTGACCTCYTGAAGGAGATCGATTCGTGAGTGCTGCCGAGTTGAAAGCTGAAACAAAGGACATCGTCCTCGACGAGGTGTTCCCTCACGTGCCGGAGACGATCTGGAAGGCGTTGACCAGCGCGCAGCTGATCGCGCGCTGGCTGATGCCGCCGACCGGCTTCGAGGCCGTCGAAGGCAAGGCCTTCACGTTCCAGACCAAACCGGGTGGCGACTGGGACGGCGTCATTCATTGCCGCGTTCTGGAGGTCGTGGCCAACAGGCGCCTCGTCTACGCCTGGAAGGGCGGCGACGAGCGCAACACCGGCTATGGCGCACCGCTCGACACCGTCGTGACCTGGTCCCTCACCCCGGTCGAGGCCGGCACGCGGATCCAGCTGATTCATGCGGGCTTCGTGCTGCCCAGGAACGAGAGTGCCTACACGATCATGAGCGGCGGCTGGAAGAAGGTCGTCCGACAGCTCGACGAAATCAGCGGCGAAGACAAGTAAGGAGTCATCACGATGGACAAGCCCTATAC
>NZ_JBFUES010001698.1:0-867 GCF_056403875.1 Bradyrhizobium sp. P2_E8 | reverse complement strand
CGCGCGCATCGAGGTCGGCGGCCTCAGCTACCAGTTCAACACCCGCCTCGACGGCAAGCCGACCGCGGGCCTCTCCGTGCTGATGTCGCCGACCGGCAATGCGCTGGCGACCGCGAGCGCGGTCGAAGCGAAGATGAAGGAGCTGTCGCGCTTCTTCCCTGCCAACATCTCCTACGAGATCCCCTACAACATCACGCCCGTGGTCGAGGCCTCGATCAAGAAGGTGCTGTCGACGCTGGTCGAAGCGGTGGTGCTGGTGTTCGTGGTGATGTTCCTGTTCCTCCAGAACATCCGCTACACCATCATTCCGACCATCGTGGTGCCGGTGGCGCTTCTGGGCGCCTGCACCACGCTGCTGCTCGCCGGCTATTCCATCAACATGCTCTCGATGTTCGGCATGGTGCTCGCGGTCGGCATCCTCGTCGACGACGCCATCGTCGTGGTCGAGAACGTCGAGCGCATCATGAGCGAGGAGGGGCTGCCGCCGAAGGAGGCGACGCGCAAGGCGATGTCGCAGATATCAGGCGCCATCATCGGCATCACGCTGGTGCTGATGGCGGTGTTCGTGCCGATGGCGTTCTTCCCGGGCTCGGTCGGCATCATCTACCGCCAGTTCTCGGTGACCATGGTGGCCGCGATCGGCTTCTCCGCCTTCCTCGCGCTGTCGCTGACGCCGGCGCTGTGCGCGACCCTGCTCAAGCCCGTCGCGGCCGGCCACGGCCATGCGAAGAAGGGCGTGTTCGGCTGGTTCAACCGCATGCTCGAAGGCGGCAGGGAAGGCTATTCCCGCACCGTCGGCTTCTCGCTGAAGCGCACCGGCCGCCTCATGCTGGTCTATGTCGCGCTGCTGGTCGGCCTGTCCTGGGC
>NZ_JBFUES010001697.1:0-867 GCF_056403875.1 Bradyrhizobium sp. P2_E8 | reverse complement strand
GTGTGGGAGAGGCTCGGTGCGGCTTGAGTGCCGTGGCGCTAGAGCCAAGCCTTGTCAGCTTCGGAACCTACGGTTTGTAGCGGAGCGCGCCGATGAATGCAGCCAATGCGGGCGGCGTCTGACGCCGGCTGGGATGATAGAGGTAATAGCCGGGGAAGGTCGGGCACCATCTCTCCAGAATTCGCTTGAGCCGCCCGGCCCGGACGTCCGCCGCCACCTCATCCGCGTAGACATAGGCAATGCCTTGCCCCGCGAGGGCGGCCTCGCGAGTCAGATCGGCGTTGTTGAACACGAGCGGCCCCTCGACGCGCACCTGGAACGGCCGCCCCTTTTCCTCGAAGTCCCAGGCGTAAAGCCCACCCGACCTGACATGCCGGTAGTTGATGCAACGATGGCCGGCGAGTTCGCGGGGCGTCCTCGGCACTGGATGGTCGGCGAAATACGAGGGCGCACCGACCACGGCCATCCGGATGTCCGGCCCGATGCGGACCGCGATCATGTCCTTCTCGACGATGTCGCCGAAACGGATGCCGGCGTCGATGCGGTCCGCGACGATGTCGGTCAGATTGTCATCGACGATCATGTCCACCCTGATATCGGGATGGGCCGCGAGGAAGCGCGGCAAGACCGGCATCACCACGGACGAGACCGCGTGCTTGGTTGCCGTAACGCGGACGGTGCCGGACGGCTTGCCGCGCAGAGCGCCGACTGCATTTACGCCTGAGGAGATCTCGTCCAGCGCGGGACGCAGCGAACGCAGCAGCGTCTCGCCCGCCTCTGTCGTCGACACGGAACGCGTGGTGCGCGCCAGCAGCCGCACCCCGAGCCGCTCCTCCAGGGCCTTCATGGCATGACTCAACGCCGACT
>NZ_JBFUES010001696.1:0-868 GCF_056403875.1 Bradyrhizobium sp. P2_E8 | reverse complement strand
GATCTATGCCGCGGCCATCGCCATCGTCGGCGGCATCATGCTCTATGCCCTCGCGACCCGTACGACGATGGACGTCAACGTGCTGCATGAGCGCAATCCCCTCTTCGTCCAGCTCTCGGATGGCGGGGTGCGCAACGACTACACCGTCCGCATCCTCAACAAGGGCGCCCAGCGATCGTTTGCGCTCGCGGTCTCCGGTCTGCCCGGCGCAACCATTCGCGTCGCCGGCATCGACGGCAGCCCCGACGGCAAGCCCGTCATCGAGGTCGGGCAGGACCAGACCCGCGAGGTCAGGCTGTCGGTGCAGGTCGGCCCCAGCGACCTGCCGAAGACCTCGCGTGACATCGATATCGCCATCACCGACACGGCCGGCGGCGGACGAGCAAGCGCCCGCGATCATTTCGTGCCGGGCGAGCAGTAGCTGCCACATTCCATGGCGCATCCGGCGCCTGCCGCCGGATGCTGAATGAGACGTTAACAGTACCGCTCGAATTGAAGCCGCGCTCCAACGGTATTTTCCAATCTTTGCGCTAAGGATGACCGCATAACCCGGGCTCAGCCCGCGTGAACGGGGACGACGGGACGTGGTCGACATCGCGCACCAGGCAGCGATCAATCCGGCATCGGCAAAGGCTGCCGAGGCTGCGCGCGCGCTCGTCCCGCTCACCGCGATCGAACCCGGCCAATGGCGCGCACTGGCGCAGCGGGCGGTCGAGCCGAACGGATATTACCTGCCCGCCTGGGAGCTCGCCGTCAGCGCAACCGCGCGCGGCCGCACGGATGCCTCCGTACTGCCCGCATTCGACGGATCTTCGACGCGGCTGATCGGGCTGATGCCGGTGATCTCGCTGTGGCGGGCATGGAAGAT
>NZ_JBFUES010001695.1:0-870 GCF_056403875.1 Bradyrhizobium sp. P2_E8 | reverse complement strand
GCCATCCCTTGCGGATCTCGACGACGGTGGCGATGGAGCGGTGCGTGATCACGTCCATCGCGAAATCGGCGATGCTTACGGCACTCAAGGGTGAACCAAAGTTCTCCGAGTTGTTCATGGAGTATCTGCTCAGTCGAAACAGCCGCATCGAAGAAGACCTGATCGACCAGTTGTTCAATTCGAGCGAGAAGCGGCTTGCGCGTCTTCTCCTGCTGCTGGCGAATTTTGGCAAGGATGGCGCCCCGCAGCCCATCTCGGCGCAGGTCAGTCAGGAGACCCTCGCAGAGATGATCGGGACAACCCGCTCACGCGTCAGCTTCTTCATGAACAAGTTTCGCAAGCTCGGTTTCATCACCTACAACGGCAAGATCGAGGTTCACAGTTCCCTCCTGAACGCGGTCTTGTATGACAAGCCTGAGATCGTGAGGGACGACTGAGACAGTTGAGGGCAAGAACGCCTCGAGCCGTCTACTGCAACGATATGAAGGTACCCCATGAAAAAGCCGACAGCGCACGWCGACGAGATCGCGCCGAGAATCATTCAAAGGGCTGACGTCGCACCGGCCGATGGCTTCACGCTTGTGGTCGATGGCCACTTCAAGACCCGCTACGACAGCGAAACGGCTGCCCGAGAAGCCGGCGCCGAGCTGCTCGGCAGGTTCCCGATGTTGCAAATCCTGGTCTACGATGCTGCGACCGGGGTGCGGTCGCCGCTGCAATAGATTCCCGGCCAACGGTCCGGGACGGCAGTTCGCGACTGCCGGCCTGCGCCGGGCGCCTCGTCAGCTCCGGCTAGACGCCCAGCGCCTTCCGGTTGAAGGTCCGCAGGAGGCGCAGCGACAGCGTTCGCACATTTGCGACTTTGAGGAG
>NZ_JBFUES010001694.1:0-871 GCF_056403875.1 Bradyrhizobium sp. P2_E8 | reverse complement strand
TCGCCGCGCGATGACACCTGATGTGAGGCGCTAGCCAAACCGGTCCTTCCACGCCTGCTGCGCGCCGCCGAACGGCAGCGCCGTCGCGCAATACACACCGCGTGCGATCGCGCGTGCGACCACGTTGGCGGCGACGGTGCCGAGCTCGGTGAGGCCGACCAGCGGCTCGATCGGCTTCTCGCAGGTCGCAGCCGCAAACAGCACGTCGCCGTCGGTCGGCGCATGCACCGGATAGATGGCGCGGGCAAAGCCGGTGTGGGCGATCATCGCCAGCCGCTTGGCCTGGGGTTTGGTCAGCACCGCATCGGTGACGACGGCCCCGATGGTGGTATTTTCGCGCGCGCTCGCTGCGGGACCGCCCTTGATGCGCATGCGGAGCATGTCGTCGGTGAACTTGTCGGGCAGGCCGCGTCCACCGTATTCGCCGTCCACCTCGAACGGCGCCGCCCAGAACCACGGCCCGTCGCCGACGGTGACACTGCCGACCGCGTTGACGGCGACGATCGCCGCGACCTTGACGCCACCAGGCGTCACGTCCGAGGCCGAGCCGAGCCCGCCCTTGAACGTCGCGGTGGTGGCACCGAGGCCCGCGCCGACGCTGCCGAGCGGGAAGTCCGTGCCGGCGGCGGCTGCCGCGGCGTAGCCGAGATCGCGATAGGGCGAGAAGCGTCCCCAGGCCTTGTCGCCGCCATTGAGGAGATCGAACAGGATCGCGCCCGGCACGATCGGGATCAGCGCTTCGCGAACCCGGTGGCCGCGGCCCTGCTCGGCGAGCCAGGCCTGCACGCCGCCGCCGGTGTCGAGGCCAAAGGCGGAGCCGCCCGACAGCGCGATCGCGTCGACGCGTTCGACGGTATTGGCGAGATCGAGC
>NZ_JBFUES010001693.1:0-874 GCF_056403875.1 Bradyrhizobium sp. P2_E8 | reverse complement strand
CGACAAGGACGATGCGGCGCCGATCAAGGCGGTGTTCGTGATGTTCAACCGTGCGCCCTACGCGATCGTCGCGCGCAGGAGCCGCGGCATCCATCTGTTGCCCGATCTCGACGGCAAGACCGTCGGCGTTGCCGACAGCGATCTGTCGATGCGGCTGTGGCCGGCGCTGGCGCAGCAGAACGGCATCAACACGTCGCGCGTGAAATTCCACAAGATAAGTGCCGCGGTGCGCGAGCCGATCCTGTCCGCGGGGCAAGTCGATGCCGTCGCCGGCTTCAGCTATCTCTCGGCGGTGAACTTGCGCGACCGCGGCGTGCCCGGCGACGATCTCGTCGTGCTGCGTTACGCCGACTATGGCTGCGAAGCCTATGGCTTTGCCGTAGTGGCCAACCCCGCCTTCGCCGCGGCGAAGCCAGACGCGCTGAAGGGATTTGTTCGCGCCCTGATCGCCGGTATCAACGCGACAGTCAAAGAGCCCGCCCGTGCGGCGGCCGAGGCCACGAGCCGCATCGACGACGGCGACCACGACCTCGAACTGGAGCGCCTGCGCACCGTGCTCGTCGACAACATCCTGACCGACGAGGTCAGGCGCAACGGCCTCGGCGGCATCGACCCGGCGCGGCTGGACCGCTCGATCGACCAGATCGCCCAGAACTTCAAATTCCGCAAGCGGCCGGCCGTGGGCGACATCTTCGACGACCGGTTCCTGCCGCCGGTCGCGGGGCGGCTCATCAATTGAGCAAAACCGATAGCTTCCGCTGTATCTCGCGGGCGATCCCTGCTTAGAATACGGGCCCCGCTATCCGCCCGAGTTGCTGGTCCGCATGTCCATTTTCAGCCTTTACACCCGCGTTCTCGAGCTGCTCGGCAAGGA
>NZ_JBFUES010001692.1:0-876 GCF_056403875.1 Bradyrhizobium sp. P2_E8 | reverse complement strand
CTTTATAGGAGGGAAGTTTTTCCGCCTGATGTTGTGCTTTGTTTCAATTGTTTCGTCCGCGGTAACACTTCCGTGTCCGGGAATAGGGCCGATAAACCGGTCCTATCCCTTTGAAATCATGAGCTTTCAGGCGGCGAAGCGRTCCACGCCGCAGCCCTTAAGCAAATCGGCCAGCTGCTTGCGGGCGTAGAACATCCGCGTCTTCACCGTGCTCTGGGGGATGCCGATGATCTGGCCGACCTCCTCCACCGACTTCTCATGGTAGTAGACGAGGGTGATGATCTCGCGATGCGCGGGCGACAGTTTCTGCACGCAGGCACGCAGGATGGCGCTGGTGTCGCTGCGGTCGAGCGAGGTCTCCGGCGTTTCGCAATCGTCGGGAATCTGGCGCACGTCTTCCTGGTCGATGTCCTCGAAGCGGCGCTGGCGCATCGCGGTCAGCGCCTYGAAGCGGGCGATCGACAGCAGCCAGGTCGAGACCTGCGAGCGGCCTTGGAACTGGCCGGCGGTCCGCCACACGTCCAAAAACACCTGGCTGACCAGATCTTCCGCCGTGGTGGCATCGCGCACGATACGCAGGATGAAACGGTAAACCCGCACATTGTGCCGGCAATAGAGGATGTGCATCGACGTCCGGTTGCCGTCGGCAATGCTCTCCAGAAGCATATCGTCCGAAGTCGCCTGAGCGGCGATGATGCTCTGGCTGGCCTGGGCGTTGATGGCGATGACGTTCCGCATAGACTTGGCTYCCCGTAGCGCCGCAACCGAGCGGCGTTTCCTTGGATCAAAGTGTTAATGAGCCAACGTTTCGGGACGTCTGCACGAAAAGCGGAAAATGGTTTCGTGCGCCGTCAAATTGTTTCGTCGGCCAGGGCG
>NZ_JBFUES010001691.1:0-876 GCF_056403875.1 Bradyrhizobium sp. P2_E8 | reverse complement strand
ATATGTCACCGAGCATCTGAAGAGCTTCGGCGCGGTCGAGATTCCGCGGCGGCGCTACACCGCGCTGCTCGACAGGGCGCTGGCGGGCGAGCCCGGCGATTTCCTCGAGCTCTCAGGCGAGGCGATCCCGGGCGCTCGAGCGCTCGAGATCATCGCCTCGCGGCAATAATCAAGGACTGGGCTTAGCGACCGAACCCGGGGATCCCGAACAGACCTGGCCGCTGCTCCGGCGGCGGAGGTGGCGGCGCCGGTTGCGGTTGCTGCGGAGGCGGCAATGGCTGCGGCGGACGCTGCTGCACGGCCTGCTTGGGCGCGGCCTTCTTCTGCGCGGGCGGCGGCGGCGCAGCCGGCCTGGTCGCGGGATCCGGCGCAGCCGTCGCAATGGTCTGCTGCGGCTCTTTGCAGTCGGTCAGCCAGATGTCGTAGATCGGATGCTCGACGCCGTGCAGGCCGGGGCTTGCCGCGTACATCCAGCCCGAGAAGATCCGCTTCACTTCGCCCTGCAAGGTGATCTCGTCGACCTCGACGAAGGCGTCGGTGTTGGCGGCTTCCGTCGCCGGCCGTGTGTAGCAGGCGTTGGTCTTGACGCGCAGCGCGCCGAACTGGACGGTCTCGCCGATTTCCTCGTCGAAATTGATGATACGGCCGGTGATCTTGTCGAGGCCGGAGAAGGTCGCCTTCTTGTTCACGATCTTCTGGGCCGGCGGCTCGGTCACGACCTCGTCGCCCGGCTGGAGGCTCGCCGGCGTCTGYGGCACGGCACCGCCCGGCCCGCCCTTCTGCGGGGGCTGGCGCGGCCCGGGCGCGCCCGGCTGGGGGGCGCCTAGCGGCGCGACCGCCACGGGCGGCGGCTGGTTCGGCGGCGCGGCGCTGGAG
>NZ_JBFUES010001690.1:0-877 GCF_056403875.1 Bradyrhizobium sp. P2_E8 | reverse complement strand
AATTCCGGCCTCTCCCCGCAGGCGGGGAGAGGCGATGAAGCAGCCTCCCGCTCGACAAAATCAGCGTGGATTACGCTGATATTTCTGCCTCGCTTGCTCCCCTCGCGCAAACTGAGTTATCTTGCCCTGGCATCAGCTTTCCTGAGGGTCGGTCATTTGCGGCGGCTGCTGTTTCTCAACGGCATCAAGGCATTCGAGGCGGCGGCGCGGACCGGCAGCTTTGCTGCGGCGGGCGTCGAGCTCAACGTGTCGGCGGCCGCCGTCAGCCGCATGGTGCATCTGCTCGAAGAGCGGCTCGGCGTCGCGCTGTTCGAGCGCAAGGCCAACAGGCTGGTGCTGACGCAGGCGGGCCGCGCCTATCAGAGCGGGCTGACGCCGATCTTCGATGCGCTGGCCAGCCTGACCGCGCAGGTGACGGCGCCCTCCAGCGTCCGCGTTCTCACCATCGGCGTCGGCCACACCTTTGCGATGCGCTGGCTGATCCCGCGCCTGTCGGAGTTTCGCAACGAGGAGCCCGACATCGAGGTGCGCTTCACCACCGGCGGCGCATCGGTGCCGTTCGGCGAGGACTGGAGCTGCGGCATCAAGCTCGGCACCGGCGACTGGCCCGGGCTCGTCGCCGAGCCGCTGTTCGCCGGCGATCTCACGCCGGTCTGCGTGCCCCGTCTCGCCGCCTCATTGAAGCGGCCGGCCGATCTCAGGGGACCCAGCCTGATCCGCGTCGCGCATTCAGCCGAGGACTGGCCGATCTGGCTGAAGGCCGCCAACCTCGCCCGGATCAATGCGCGCGGGCCGGAGTTCCAGTTCTACGGCCAGGCGATCCAGGCCGCCGCCGACGTGCTCGGCATCGCCATGGGCATCCGGCCCTATATCGACG
>NZ_JBFUES010001689.1:0-878 GCF_056403875.1 Bradyrhizobium sp. P2_E8 | reverse complement strand
GCCTACACCAGTCGGCGGGGCCGCGTTAAGCGCAACCGGCTTGGAATGGGGCCGGCATTTCGCTATCAACTTTCCCACAAAACGCCCCGGAGGAACTGATGCTCGCCCCCACCCCCGCCTCGCCCGAATCCGTCGGCATGTCCAAGGCTGCGCTCGACCGCGTCGATGCGCATCTGAAACGCCGCTACATCGATGCCGGCCGTTTCCCGGGCACGCATCTCTTGGTCTATCGCCGCGGCAAGGTCGCCCACAGCTCGGTGCAGGGCCTTGCCGATGTCGAGCGCAMGGTGCCGGTCAAGGACGACACCATCTACCGCATCTATTCCATGACCAAGCCGCTCACCAGCGTCGCTTTCATGATGCTGGTCGAGGAAGGCCTCGTCGCGATCGACGAGCCTGTCGCCAAGTACATTCCGGAGTGGAAGGATCTCGGCGTGTTCGTCGCCGGCACCGCGCCGGCCTTCCTGACCCGGCCGCCGTCCCGGCCGATGCTGATCGTCGATCTGTTGCGCCACACCTCCGGGCTGACTTACGGCTTCCAGCAGCGCTCCAATGTCGATGCCGCCTATCGCACCGAGAAGATCGGCGAGGTCGAGAAGTCCGGCACGCTCCAGACCATGATCGAGGCGCTCGCGAAAATCCCGCTGGAGTTCTCGCCGGGCGAATCCTGGAACTACTCGGTCGCGACCGACGTGCTGGGCTACCTCGTCGGCAAGATTTCCGGCATGCCGTTCGAGCAGTTCCTGAAAACACGCATTCTCGATCCGCTCGGCATGACCGACACAGATTTCCACGTGCCGGCGTCGAAAGCCCATCGCTTTGCCGCCTGCTATTCGGCGGACCCGGGCGGCGGCATGACCTTCCACGCCGGCCAGCGC
>NZ_JBFUES010001688.1:0-879 GCF_056403875.1 Bradyrhizobium sp. P2_E8 | reverse complement strand
AGCATGTGCTGTGCTTTGCGCCCACCCGGTCCGGCAAAGGTGTCGGCCTGGTCGTTCCCTCGCTGCTGGCCTGGCCGGGTTCGGCCATCGTTCACGACATCAAGGGCGAGAACTGGCAACTGACCGCCGGCTTCCGCGCGCGACATGGCCGCGTCCTTCTGTTCGATCCGACGAATCCAAAGTCGTCAGCCTACAATCCGCTTATCGAGGTCCGTCGTGGGGAATGGGAGGTTCGCGACGTCCAGAACGTCGCCGACGTCCTGGTCGACCCCGAAGGCTCGCTCGATAAGCGGAACCATTGGGAGAAGACCAGTCATTCGCTCCTGGTCGGCGCCATGCTTCACGTCCTTTATGCCGAGGCGGACAAGACCTTGACCGGCGTGGCCGCCTTTCTGTCCGACCCGAAGCGGCCGATCGAGGCGACCCTGAAGGCGATGATGACCATGCCGCATCTTGGCGAGCAGGGCGCTCATCCCGTGGTCGCCTCGACCGCGCGCGAGCTCCTCAACAAGTCCGAGAACGAACGTTCCGGCGTCCTGTCCACCGCGATGTCGTTCCTCGGGCTTTACCGCGATCCCGTCGTGGCCCGGGTGACCTGCCGGTGCGACTGGCGGATAGCCGACCTGATCGCGGATAGCCGCCCCACGACGCTGTACCTGGTGGTGCCCCCCTCGGATATCTCACGAACCAAACCATTGATCCGCTTGGTGCTGAATCAGATTGGTCGGCGGCTGACCGAGGATTTGCACGCCCGCGACCGCCGCCATCGAGTTCTGATGATGCTCGATGAGTTCCCGGCACTTGGGCGGCTTGATTTCTTCGAGTCCGCGCTCGCCTTCATGGCGGGGTACGGCATCAAGAGTTTCTTAAGAGTTTCTT
>NZ_JBFUES010001687.1:0-879 GCF_056403875.1 Bradyrhizobium sp. P2_E8 | reverse complement strand
GGGCCAGCCCCGCGCGGAGAAATTTATCAAGTAAATTCAATATCTTGATGAATTGATGGCGCCGTCGCAGGGCCCTCCGCGACCCCGCCATTTCTGCCGCCCCGGCAAGAATTGCCCCAAGCCGGCCTCCCCCGTGATTGCTTCACCGGAATGCCCCCTATATTAAAGAGATCGCTCTCAGCCGCTTTCGACCGGGCCAGTCGCGCGCCTTGCGGGAACCGAAGTTCCCCGGGACCACCGATGTCCCGGCCAAAGGCACATCGCGGATCGCAAAACGCCGCCGTCACACCTTAAGAACCCATGCTCAACAGTCTGGATCTCGAAGGCCGTCCGCAGGACACCAGGGTCGTCGTCGCCATGTCGGGCGGCGTCGATTCCTCGACGACGGCTGCGCTGCTCAAGGCTGAGGGCTACGACGTCGTCGGCATCACGCTCCAGCTCTACGACCACGGCGCGGCGACCCATCGCAAGGGCGCCTGCTGCGCCGGCCAGGACATCCACGACGCCCGCGACGTCGCCGCCAAGCTCGGCATCCCCCATTACGTGCTCGACTACGAGGACCGTTTTCGCGAATCCGTCATCGACAACTTTGCCGACAGCTACGCGCTCGGCGAGACGCCGGTGCCGTGCATCGAGTGCAACCGCTCGGTCAAGTTTCGCGACCTCCTGAAGACCGCGCGCGAGCTCGGCGCCCAGGCGCTCGCCACCGGCCATTACGTCGCCTCGCGCCATCTCGACGACGGCTCGCGCGCGCTGGTGTGCGCCGCCGATGCCGATCGCGACCAGAGCTACTTCCTGTTCGCGACCACGCGCGCGCGCGCTGGTGTGCGCCGCCGATGCCGATCGCGACCAGAGCTACTTCCTGTTCGCGACCACGCG
>NZ_JBFUES010001686.1:0-880 GCF_056403875.1 Bradyrhizobium sp. P2_E8 | reverse complement strand
AAACCGTGCTGAGCTGCTCCTGCGCAGTGGTCTCATCGCGCATGCAGTCGGCAAAGCTCTGAGGCAGGGCAAGCCCCATAGCCTTGTCGTCAGCCGCGGTGGCTTTGCACATTACCTCCACCTTTAGTTCGGGAACGCGATCGGAGACGGGCATCACAAGCAATTGGCTTCCGAGGAGCGCTGCAGATATTGCGGCTATTGTCATCTCGACCTCCTTCAAGCGCTACGAATTGAGTACCCGCGTCAGAACTGGCCTGGTTGAGCCGGAGGACCAGGCCAATCGGACCGCAAATTATTCCTGTTGTTGCGATCAAACAGGTCTTGCCTGCAGACAAAGCCGCCCCGGCAACTATCCACCAGAGGTCCGGCTTGGCGAACGTCGGCGGCGGTCATAATTTTTGGGCGCGACGTCTTGGCAAAGGCGGCCGTTGCCAAGGCCACCTCGAGGGCGCAAAGGACGGCAGCTAAGCACATCTTCCTCATGAGATGGGCCTCCTCCGATCGCCGACGACACCAGGCGATTGTCCGGCTGGCTCCCTGCTCAGTCGCCATAGCAACCAGCGTTCGCCCGGTGAACGTCACGTGCAGCRAGCCACGACGTTGCGGAAGCTTCGTTGATCCAGATCAAGCTGGCGCCGGCGCTTCTCCATCACGCACATCCTCGCATCGCGATGGCCCGAAGGCGCCAGACGATCGCGCCCCGCCTGCTGCTAGTTTGAGCGGGAACGGCTGTTTCGTGGACCCGAGGGTCGCTCGAGCGAGCGGCTCACGTCGCTCATTGCCGGGAATTCTCCGACCAGGAGCCTTGCGAAATAGACTCTCAACAAGTGGTCGAAGGTCAACTCTGCTTCGCTGCCGTCGCGGCCCTCAAGGCTGGCGT
>NZ_JBFUES010001685.1:0-883 GCF_056403875.1 Bradyrhizobium sp. P2_E8 | reverse complement strand
CAACTCGGTGGCACGCTCGACCGGCGCGTGCGGCCCCAGCACCGGGGCCTGGACGATGCCGAGCGCGAGCAGCAGCCGGTCGACCGCGCGCGCGGTGAGCGCCATCGTCTGCGGCGTGACGGTGCCGCCGCCGCCGAACTCCCCTGACAGCCCGACTGCACCGGCGCGTGCGGCCGCCGCCATCGAGGTCGGCGCGGTGGCGCCGTTCTCGGCGACGAAGGCGAAGGGCATCCCCAACCCTTCCATCAGGCGCAGTGCCTGGCCGAACATCTCGGGCGGCCCCTGCCGCTCGATCAGCGCGCAAGGCACATGCGCCATCGACGTGCCGCCGGAATGGATGTCGAAGACGACGTCATGGCGCGGAAACAGCTCGTGCTCGAGGAAGTGCGCGAGGCGGAAGGTCGGCGTGCCCGCGGCATCGCCCGGGAAGGCGCGGTTGAGATTGCCCTCGTCGAGCGGCGAGCGGCGGCGCGCCGCCATCACGGCGGGAAGATTGGCGAAGGGCAGGATGGTGATCTCGCCCTTGATGGCGTTTGCATCCAGCCGGCGATAGAGCCGCGTCAGCGTGATCTCGCCCTCGTACTCGTCGCCGTGATTGCCGGCCATCAAGAGGAGCTTGGGCCCGGCGCCGTTCTTGATCCGGAAGATCGGGATCTTGAGCTGGAAGTAGGGCGATCGATCGATCGAGAAGGGAATGCCGAGATGGCCGGACCATTTCTGGTCCTTCTCGAAATCGATCTCGTGGAAAAGTCCGGTATGCATGGCTTGCCTCGGGGCCGCGTCGTCGCCGACGCCGGCCGAAGGTGGAAGGAAGTGCGGTGCCTTTGGAGCGTTTTCGAGCGAAGTGGATACCGGTTCGCGTAAAGAAAACGCGTCAAAACAA
>NZ_JBFUES010001684.1:0-883 GCF_056403875.1 Bradyrhizobium sp. P2_E8 | reverse complement strand
GAAACSGGCGATTGACAGGCAGCCAGCGTTTCGCTGTAATTGACGGCATGGGGATTTGAGCGATCTCCCCACGAGGCGACATGCCCAAGTATCGCGTCCCGTTCGATTTTTGCGAGGACGCATCATGTCTACATTCACGACCATATCATCTGACAAGCTGGCGCGGCTGATCGGCACGGCAAACGCCCCTGCCCTGATCGACGTGCGCACGGAGGAGGACTTTGCCGCCGACCGGCGGCTGATCCCGGGCTCGATCAAGCTCAGCCACGACAAGGTCCAGGACTGGGGCGGCGATTTCGCCGGCCGCCGGGCCATCGTCTCTTGCCTGCGCGGTGAAAAGCTCGCGCAGGGCACCGCCGCCTGGCTCCGCCAGCTCGGGGCGCAGGCCGAGACGCTGGAGGGCGGCTTCGAGGGCTGGAAGGCGGCCAAGCTGCCGCTGCTCGACACGCGCAAGCTGCCTCCGCGCGACGCCGAGGGACGCACCGTCTGGGTGACGCGGGCACGGCCGAAGGTCGACCGCATCGCCTGCCCCTGGCTGATCCGCCGCTTCGTCGATCCCAACGCGGTGTTCCTGTATGTGGCGCCGTCCGAGGTCGTCGCGGTCGGCGAGCGGTTTGGCGCGGCGCCCTTCGACATCGAGAACGTGTTCTGGAGCCACCGCGGCGAGCTCTGCACCTTCGACGTGATGATCGAGGAGTTCGGGATCGCGACGCCGGCTTTGCTCCGGCTCGCAACGCTGGTGCGCGGCGCCGACACCGCGCGGCCTGATCTGGCGCCGGAGGCCCCCGGCCTGCTCGCGGCCTCACTCGGACTGTCGCGGATGTACGACGACGACCTCGAACAGCTCGAGGCCGGCATGCTGCTCTATGACGCCTTCTATCGC
>NZ_JBFUES010001683.1:0-884 GCF_056403875.1 Bradyrhizobium sp. P2_E8 | reverse complement strand
GTCGCCGCTAGATTCAAATTAGGGCAATTGCCCTCAACCAGGCAGGCAGCGCCGGTGTCGGCGGTAGCCAGTCAGGTCCGGTCTATCCGCAACTTCGGAAATGGCCGGGCGCCGCCCAAACCGCCGCGAAGGGCCAGCAGGCGAACTTCGGAAAAATTTAAAGAGGCCGTGAACTGAGGCGGCCTTACCTCATGGAAAAAACGCCGCTCGCTTAATCTGTGTCGCGGGCAGCGGCTTCCCAGCCCCGGGCGGAGTTGCAAAACCCCGGTGCGGCACGAATTGCATCGTCCTATCGTGGAGTTGAGCAAAATTGCTCACCTTAAGGCAGCTCACCGCTCCAGGTTTGCATCGCGTCAGGTCCAGTTGCGATCGCAGCTGCTGCTCCTTTTCGGCCATCTGCCCACCCCTGTGTTCACAACTTAACAGAGTTACGGGATTCGGAAATGGGATCCCGTCATGGGCCTGAGATCAGTTGAAACCGAGGGGGCATGCTGTCGATCAGCTTCCAGTATCCGAGGGTTCTCCGCGCTTTAGTTTGCAATGTGGTCAAAATTGCTCAGCCGGATGTCCGTAACTCTGGCTCTTAGCTTCGGTGGCCGCTGCCGTGGAGTTGCCGGAAGAACCGTGTCTGATGATATGCGACCGATGCCGCATGCCCATGCAGCATTTGACGGATCTTCGGAGCATCGGCTGCCATCCGGCAGTGAGGATATTCCGCTGCAGTGCCTGCCATACCGTCGTCTCACTGCCCTGGTGAGCTTGTGCCACTTCCGCTTCGATAAATAGAGCGCGGCCGGATCCTCCTGGATCTTCCCGCTAACGTACAGTGTCGGCCGGAAAGACACCTCTCGAACCAAATTCGGGGTTTTTGGTCAATATTGACC
>NZ_JBFUES010001682.1:0-884 GCF_056403875.1 Bradyrhizobium sp. P2_E8 | reverse complement strand
GGCGGGCCTAAATCGTCAGGAGTGGTAGGCCGGGAAGGGCGGCGCGGGAGCCGTCCTAAGCCCGCTGATGTTATGCCCGGTAATCGCTGGTCCGATGCTGAGTTTGAAGCAGAGCCGGGCGAGTAGCAGACGGATCAGGCGCATGGGGTCATCTCCAGCGGTTGCTGCTTCTCCTCGTCCGGGTCGTCGTCCTCCCGGTCGCACTCGTCCCGCTCCAAATCGTCGTTGCTTCCGACACACCAGCGAGTCTGAGCGATCGCACGGTCAGGGCTGCCAAGGGATGGCTCGGCATCCTCAGGGGGCTCACATTCGTCGGCCAGCCTCGCGCACTGCCTCTTGGGCGCGCTCCCGCGCTCCTTGAGCATGGATTTTCGCGCCCATGATCCGGCCGCCCCAGATTACCTCTCGCGATTTGGTGCTCGTGCGAGATAGATTCCGGCTGAGGAAGCGCCACACAGCCACACACCGACGGCCGACCGATGAAGATCACCTTCGGCGAGATGCGCGAGATGGGCTTGCGTGGCATCCTGGTCTACTGCCATTGCGGCCATCACGTTGCTCTGGACGCCGACCATTGGCCTGACAAAGTAAGGCTATCGGATCTCGAGCCGCGATTTGTCTGACAGGGCTGTGGCTCTCGCGGTGCCGACGTTCGGCCGGACTTCGACTGGAACGCCAAAGCGCCTTTCGGTGGCTTGGGCTATCGATAGCCCACTTAAAAGACGGCCCCGGCCGTGGGGTTTCGTGGTGGGCGTTGAGGCCGGGGCCGTGGGTGCTTGGACCTTGGGGAAGCTCAAGCAGCTCCGAGCTTACACAGCTCGGAGCGCCGTTCTGTTCGTTTCCCAACATTGGCAGTAGTGTTCCGGACGGGAACGGAGTAGCTG
>NZ_JBFUES010001681.1:0-885 GCF_056403875.1 Bradyrhizobium sp. P2_E8 | reverse complement strand
CGGCGGCGGCGCATCGGGCATTGAGGGAAGCCGCGCAACCGTTCCCAATTGCGCGGCTTACAGTGTCAGATTGCACGCTCCATCAAGCGCTTTGCCTTGCCTTCTAGTTCAAGGCGCGTGTCCTGATGAGCCTTGCCGCGAGCAAATGCGGTAATGCCCTGCACGAAGTCGAAGATGCTCTCCGGCTTGCGGCTTTCCTCGGCTAGAACTGTCTCGATGATCTTCGTCGTCTCCGACTTTGAAAACCCGCCCCAGCGGAGGAAGCTTTCCCGGTCCTCGTCCGTGCGAGCAACGATCCGCTCCCGTGCGGCCTTGATCCCGGCGACGAACGGCGCGGGTGAGGAATTGGCAAAGCTTGTCAGGGCGGGCGCCGCCTCATGCGCGAAGCGTTGCGCCGCGAATTTGGAATGCCGGATTGTGATCTGCTCGAAATTCTCCACGCCCCACAGATTGCGGTTCATGCAGACGGCGCGAAGGTAGAAGCTCGCAATGCCGAGCGTCTTGCTGCCAACTTCGCTGTTCCAGCAATAAAATCCCCGGAAATACAAATCCGGCGATCCATCCGGCAGCCGCCCCGCCTCGATCGGGTTGGTGTCATCGACCAGAAACAGGAACACGTCACGGTCGCTGGCGTAAAGCGTCGTCGTGTCCTTGGTCACGTCCACAAAGGGATTGTGGGTCATGGTTGACCAATCCAGCACGCCCGGCACCTTCCACCGCGTGTCGCCGGTGCCGTTGCCAGCGATCTTCATCACGGCTGCGACAAGCTCATGGTCCCAGATACGGCCATAGTMCGGACCGGTGACGGCGCGAAGCTCGACCCGCCCGTTATCGGCTTCGAGGGTTTTCACGAGCTCGGCGCGGTGTGTCAGCAAACCATGTTGC
>NZ_JBFUES010001680.1:0-886 GCF_056403875.1 Bradyrhizobium sp. P2_E8 | reverse complement strand
GAGGGATAGATGCGCGGACCGGCGACGAGATCCTCGTCGATCGCCCGCTTGAGGCCGAAACTGGGCCCGCCCATGTCACGCACCGTGGTGAAGCCGCGCATCAGCGTCGCGGTCGCCTCGCTCGCGGCCAGCAGATTGTTGTAGCCGACGTCGCCGAGGGCCGCGGCCGGCGTCGGACGCACCAGCATCGCGTGCCAATGCGCGTCGATCAGCCCCGGCATCAGCACCCGGCCGCCGCCATCGATTGCTTGGGCGTCGGCCGTGATGTTCACGGTCGAGATCTTCTCGATCTTCGAGTTCCTGACGAGAACATTGGACGCAGCGGAGAGCGCGCCGCTCTTTCCGTCGAAGATCCGGACGTTGCGGAACAGGACTGAGGAGTCCTGCTGGGCCGGCGCAGGCCACGCGCTGCCCAGAAGCACTGCAAGYAGCACCGCGAGCCCGGCTCGCGCCTTCGGTCCCGACATGTTCAGCCTCCGCGCCGATGCGCCGCCACGCGGTTGCGGCCGTCCCGCAAAAAGTCAGCTAGCCTGTGCCGTGCCAGAGCTCGCGCCATGGCAGCACTCCGCAGAACGGACTCAACTGCTGTCGGCTCCGTCCTTGAACCCGACGCTGCCCGAGGTTGGGGCCCACGTCCGCAGAGTGTCAATTTGCAACCGTAAGGAGATTTTGCAAGTCAGCCATACTACTCCATGAAAGATACACAAGCCACGCGTTCAAATAGCAATTTCCAGCAAGTGCGTAAGCACTGCTGCCTCGCTTGCATCGAACTCTAATCAAAAGACCGACATCGCCCCTGAATGATGATCAACGCCAGATTGCAGCAACCTTCCACGAGCGTACGATATCTCATGGCCTGCTCGCCGGAAGATGATCGGGCCAGAGA
>NZ_JBFUES010001679.1:0-888 GCF_056403875.1 Bradyrhizobium sp. P2_E8 | reverse complement strand
GAGTTTGCGCTGATCGGCGTCGCTGAGCTCGCCGATGATGTAGCTCGCGACGACGAGATCGGCTTGCGAGACCTCAGTGAGATTGTTGCCGGCATCGCCGCGCAAATAGCGGCATTCCGCCAGACGCGTGCTGTCATGCGCGAGTTCGAGCGCAAGCCGGCTCAGCGTCGTGTTGGCGTCGAGCAGGGTGAAGTCCTGCAGCGAGGGAAACGCCTCCGCGGCGGCCCAGCTTGCGGTGCCAGGACCTGCGCCGACGTCGAGCAGCGTTTCCGGCGCGAGGTCCGGCGCGATTTCGGTCAACGCATTCAGGCTCGCCGCCACCGCCGCGTAGGTCGCCGGCATGCGCGCGAGCGCGTAAGCGAGCGCATCGGCTTCGGACTTGATCGTGCCGGAGCCGCCGCCGGCGCGATAGGTGTTCGAGATCTTCTGGGATCGCTGCGCGGCGTCGCTGCGGGAAAAGCCTTGCAGCTTCGCGTCGAGTGCGGCCTTTAGCTCAGCGGGGAGGGTGGGTGAGATCATCATCTGCGGTCATGCCCCGCGCAGGCGGGGCATCCAGTACTCCGAGACAGTGCCGTCAACCGAGAGGCCGCAGCGTACTGGATCATCCGCTCCAGTGCGCAATTTGCGCACAAGGCGGATGATGACGTCAATGGGTGTCGAGCGCGCGCGGCGTCACGCCACGTTCTGGTCGAGGATGTCCACCGCCTCGGACAGGCTCACCGACACCAGCTGCGAGACGCCGCGCTCGGCCATGGTGACGCCGAACAGGCGGTTCATCCGCGCCATCGTGATCGGGTTGTGCGTGATGATGATGAAGCGCGTGTCGGTCGAGCCGGTCATCTCGTGCAGCAGGTTGCAGTACCGTTCGACGTTGTGGTCGTCGAGCGG
>NZ_JBFUES010001678.1:0-892 GCF_056403875.1 Bradyrhizobium sp. P2_E8 | reverse complement strand
GGTGAAGGGAATCGAACCCTCGTATTCAGCTTGGAAGTCGATGCGGAATCCCTCCCGCCACATCACCGAAGTTCATCAAACAGCGTAAAACAAGCACTTTCCTGTATTCCAAACTTCACGCTGGATCCCCGAAAACACCCGCAGATCACGGGTTATTGCGCCCGAGGAGCGCCCTGAAAAACGGAAGTTTTGGCGAGGGCGCGATAAGAAAAAAGCGCCGTGTCAACCCACCGCGCTCTCTTTATCACTTCTTTTCCTGGGCCGCGAACGCCTGGTCAGCTTCGCTAGACTAATCGTCCGAAGCTTCAACACCAATTGGCATGAAACGCCATTTGCCCCGACGCAGTGGGACCATGCGCTCTATCACCAAATGACTCGGGTCTTCCAACTCCGATTGGCTGAACCGTGCTGCGCTGTCGCCCCACTTTGAATCTTCCCGCATTTGCTTCACATGGGCTAGCAATTCAGTCGCGCTGGGAGACTCAGAATTGCGCGTAGTCGTTTGCCGTTCAATGGGCATTCCCAACTGCTTCCAGATGCGTGTCGTGAGGCAGCTGTCATCATTTGGTGGATACCCGGCTATCCGAATCAAGCCTTCACTCTTCTCTTCATCTGACAGCATGGAATATCGGGTATTGAGGGCCGTGAGATCTTTTTTGAGATCATCTCCGACCACAAAAACTTGCTTGTCGGTCATGAACAGCGGCGCGGCTCTTTGATGTAGCTTGTCATTGGAAATGAAGATCATCGAGAATGGCAGATAGAATAAGTATGCCATATCAACGCGATTGCTAGCTCGGTCAGGTGAGATCAACTTCTTCCCGATAGCTACGTTGAAGAAGACCTCAACAAGAAGGCAGTGAGCGGTATAAGGTGCGAAATCGTGTAGGGG
>NZ_JBFUES010001677.1:0-892 GCF_056403875.1 Bradyrhizobium sp. P2_E8 | reverse complement strand
GATTACCAAAGCGTTAAGCTTGCCTCAACCGGCGCGCGAATGTTTCAGTAAWGAAATACGGAATCACAGAATCACAGGAAACGCAGTCGTGTGGTCGGCACTCCAGGGACGCGTGAGCAATCGGCTCGCCCGGCACTTCCGTGCCGCGCCGCACCGGCTGCCCGCGCATGCGCCGATGGTGAGCTTTACCTTCGACGATGCCCCCGATAGTGCCGCCGGCGAGGGCGCCTCGCTCCTCGAAGCGCATGGCGGCCGCGGCACCTATTACATCGCCGGCAGCTTGATCGACCAGCCGTCGGATCACTGGCATGGGCTGTCGAACGACGCGATCGTGCGGCTTCACCGGGCCGGCCACGAGATCGCCTGCCACACCTTTTCGCACCAGTGCGCGGTCGATCTCGACGAGGCCGCCATGACCCGCGAGATCGAACGGAACCGCAGCCATCTCCACGCCATCGATTCCTCGATCACGCTGGAGAATTTCGCCTATCCGTACGGCCTCGCCTCGGTCTGGCGCAAGCCGCAGCTCGCAAGAGCCTTCCGCTCGGCACGCGGTATTCTGCCTGGCGTCAATCGCGACGTCATCGACCTCCAGTTCCTGCGCGCCTCGCCGCTGGTCGATTGCGAGATCGATACGGCGGGCGTCGATCGCTATTTCGACGAGGCGGTCGAGAGCGGCGGATGGCTCATCTTCTACGGCCATGACGTCGCGAACGCGCCGAGCCCCTATGGCTGCACGCCGCAGCTGATGCGCCATGCGCTTGAGGCGGCCGGCAAGCGCGACATACCGATCGTGACCGTTGCAGAGGCATTGCGAAGGATCGGGGCGTAGCTCTTTCTTCCTTCTCCCCTTGTGGGAGAAGGTGGCGCAAAGCGCCGGATGAGGGGTCTG
>NZ_JBFUES010001676.1:0-893 GCF_056403875.1 Bradyrhizobium sp. P2_E8 | reverse complement strand
GCCTGGTCGGCCAGATGCATGACCACGCCGCCGGAGGTTCCGGCGCCGATCACGTACGGATTTTTGCACTGGGACCGCGCCGCGGCCTCGGTGCGGGCGCGGTCGGCCGGGTTCTGGAACGAAGCAAGACCCCAGCGGCCGACGATCTCGTCGGCGCGGATGCTCGCCGGCATTTCCGGGCCGGTACCGGGTTCGGCTTCGGGCGGCGGAGACGACGACGAGAAGGACGGCAGGCTCATGCCGCCGCCGCAGGCGCCCAGCAACAGCGCCAGAGAAGACGCGGCCGCCAGATTGGCTACCGTGCGCGCGCGAGCTGAACTGATCATGGCATTCCCCCGAACAAGACCATGGCCGCACCCCTCCCGCAGCCAAGCGCAAAACCGACGCCGGGGCAATGACGTCCTTTGATACGCCGGCGCCCCGAACACGTTTCCAATGCCACCATCCTATATCCGCCTCACCAATCGCTTAACCACCTTTGCTTGACAGGATCGCGGCCAAGCCATATTTCCGGGCGCACTATTAGCACTCGGAAAGCCCGATTGCTAAGCGCACCGTTCGATCCTCGGGAAGAGGACGGACGGAAGCGCCGCCCCACCCACTTCATTACTTCCGAAGCGAGCCTCCAAAGGGAAACGTCATGGCTAAATCCAAATTTCGTCCGCTGCATGACCGTGTCGTGGTCAAACGTATCGACGCCGAGGAAAAGACCAAGGGCGGCATCATCATTCCGGACACAGCCAAGGAAAAGCCCTCCCAGGGCGAAGTCGTCGCCGTCGGCCCCGGCGGCCGTGACGAGACCGGCAAGCTGATCCCGATCGACCTCAAGGCGGGCGACCGCGTGCTGTTCGGCAAGTGGTCGGGCACCGAGGTCAAGATCGACAACGAAGAGC
>NZ_JBFUES010001675.1:0-896 GCF_056403875.1 Bradyrhizobium sp. P2_E8 | reverse complement strand
TGCCAGAAATAATCGAGGATCTTCCAGTACCAGGGAAACTGCGACCAGCCGTCCGAAGTCAGTCCGCGCAGCGGGAACCAGTTGAAGAAGGAGCCGCCGGCAAACAGGATGATGAGGAGGATTGCGAACAGAAAGCCGGGAATGGCATAGCCCAGCACGAGAATGGTCGACGTCCAGGTGTCAAACCGCGTGCCGTCCTTCACGGCCTTGCGGATGCCGAGCGGGATCGAGATCAGATAGGTGATCAGCGTCAACCAGATGCCGAGCGAGATCGAGACCGGCAGCTTCTCCTTGATCAGCTGTATCACGCTGACGTCGCGAAAATAGCTCTTGCCGAAATCGAAGCGGGCGAAATTCCACACCATCAGCGCGAAGCGTTCCGGTGCCGGCTTGTCGAAGCCGAATTGCGCCTCCAGCTTCTTGATGAAATCAGGATCGARCCCCTGCGCGCCGCGATATTTCGAGTTGATGGCATCGCCACCGGCGCCGACCTGCCCCGGGGCCCGCTGCGCAAAGTCGCTACCGCCTGAAATGCGCGAAGTGCCGCCGGTATCGGCGCCGGAGAGTTGCGCAATCACGCGCTCGACCGGACCACCAGGCGCAAACTGCACGACGACGAAGGAGACGAACAGGATCCCGAGCAAAGTCGGGATCATCAGGAGGATGCGGCGGGCGATATACGCGCTCATGACTATTTCGCCTGCTCGAGCTTGGCCGCCTTGGCGGGTTCATGCCACCAAATGTCGGGCGCGCCGACGCCGTTGGCATAACGCGGCAGCTTCTGCGGATGACCGAACTGATCCCAATAAGCGAGCCGGTGCGTCTTGTTGTACCATTGCGGCACCCAATAGCGGCCGGCGCGGAACAGGCGGTCGAAGGCCCGGCAGGCGATCGTC
>NZ_JBFUES010001674.1:0-897 GCF_056403875.1 Bradyrhizobium sp. P2_E8 | reverse complement strand
ACATGGTGCTCGGCGGCGCCAGCGCGCTCGGGCTCGCCTTCGCGCAGAGCGACCAGCAGATCATGGCGGCGGGAATTTTCCTGTCCTTCTTCATGAACGGCACCTATGCGGGCGTCTATGCCTATACGGCCGAGGTGTTCCCGACGCCGGTCAGGACCACCGGGGCCGGGCTTGCCTCCGCGATCGGCCGCATCGGCGCGATCGTCTCGCCGATCCTGGTCGGCTATCTCTATCCGAATTTCGGCTTCGCCGGCGTGTTCGGCATCACCACCACCGTGCTGCTGCTCGGGGCGGTGACCGTCGTGCTGATGGGCGTGCCGACGCGCGGCCGTTCGCTGGAGGAGATTGCGGCGGGTGAAGTTGCATGACGCGGACCAAACGCCAGGCCGATCCGCTGCTCTGTGCCGTCGCGGCGGCACAGGGCAGGGCGGATCAGCCGGATGCGCTGTTCGCGGCGCTGGACGGAGCCATGAAGTCGGCGATCGGGCACAAGCTGTTCACGATCCTGACCTATGACGGCGACAGCGGTGAAGCGGCGCGGGTCTATTCCAATCTCCCCGGCCCGTATCCGACCGGCGGACGCAAGCGCCTGGCACCGGGCCCGTGGACCGAGGCCGTTCTCGACCGCGGTGAGGCCTATATCGGCCGCACGCAGGACGATCTGCGCATGGTGTTCTCCGACCACGAGCTGATCGCCTCGCTCGGCTGCGCGAGCGTGCTCAACATGCCCGTGCGTTGGCGCGGGCGTACGCTCGGCTCGCTCAATCTGCTTCATGAGGCAGGCTGGTACGACGAGGACGATGTCGCCGCGTGCCTTCCCTTTACGCTCGGCTCGCTCAATCTGCTTCATGAGGCAGGCTGGTACGACGAGGACGATGTCGCCGCGTGCCTTCCCTT
>NZ_JBFUES010001673.1:0-898 GCF_056403875.1 Bradyrhizobium sp. P2_E8 | reverse complement strand
TTGGGAATCTTGCCCCTCTCTCGTCTAAAGTCCGGGTCGATGGGTAAGCGCCCCACGAGACCAACATACATTCGGCAGGACCGAACTTGCAGTTTGACAAAAGCACGTTGAAGGATGGTCGTCCGCTGGGTAGCGAGCTCAGCAACTCTTGTTGCGCCGAAGGAGAGCCCATGAGCGTCACGACTGCCTCGTTGAAGATTTCTGCGGGACCCGCGGTGAAGGTGCTGCCGCTTGGGCTTGGACTCATGTCGATGTCAGGAGTTTACGGGACGGCCGACGAGGCCGAATCGATCGCAACAATCCACCGTGCTCTCGATCGCGGGATAAACATGCTCGATTCCGCCGACATGTATGGGTGGGGCCATAACGAGGAACTGCTCGGTCGCGCGCTGAAGGGACGAAGGAACGAAGCGATCGTTGCAACTAAGTTCGGCCAGACACGTGAACCGAATGGAAGCATGCGAGTCGACGGCCGTCCCGAATACGTTTATCTGGCGTGCGAAGCGAGCTTGAGGAGGCTTGGTATTGAAACGATTGACCTCTACTATCAGCACCGCATCGATGATGCTGTGCCGGTCGAAGAGACAGTCGGCGCGATGGCCCGCCTGGTCGAGCAGGGCAAGGTCCGCGCCCTTGGCCTGTCGGAGGCTCACCCGGAGACTATTCGCAGGGCATCCGCCGTTCATCCGATTGCTGCGATCCAGAATGAATACTCCATACTATATCGCACGGAGGGGGATGAAACGCTGAACGCGCTCAAAGGCACTGAGACGATGTTCGTTGGATATGCTCCTCTTGCCCGCGGCCTGCTGGCGGGCTCGCTTCCTCTAAAGGAAGGGGCCGATGTGCGCCGCACATTCCCACGCTTTGCTCCGGCCAACCTGGCAGTGAACCTGGC
>NZ_JBFUES010001672.1:0-898 GCF_056403875.1 Bradyrhizobium sp. P2_E8 | reverse complement strand
GGCGAGTGCGGCATCGACATGGCGCTCGCCCCAGGCGATCAGCGTCCAGGGGATGACGCTGTTGAGCACGGCCTGGAACGCGAAGCGCTGCCAGGTCGCCGCATCCGTCGGCATTTTGATGCCGCGCGCCCACATGACGACCAGCAGCAGCAATCCCGCAATCGCGGTGCGCGCCGCGATCAGCGTGATCGGCGGAATGGTGGCGACGCCGAGCTTGATGAAGGTGTAGGAGCCGCCCCACAGCGTTGCGAGCGCGACCAGCAGCGCCAGCTCGACGGCGATATTGGTGTCCTGCCGGTTGTCCATTATTGCGTTCCGTCCATTCTGCGATGGACGGAACCTAGCGCGTCCGCAAGCGCCAATACTTCGCTGCGTATCGAAGTGTATTAGCCGACCGCGCCGACCTCGAACACCTCGCCGTCATAGCCGGCCTCGCGGGGAATGCGGAGCTGGCGGCCGGTTTCGGTCTTGGTCATGACAGGCATTACCGTGACGATGGACATGCCGCGGGCGTGCTCCAGCGCGGCATCAACGCTGCCCTGCTTGGCAAGCCGGATCAGATTGCGCGTGGTCGGGAACGGCAGCTTGAAGCGGCCGCTCTCGCCGCCCTCCACCGCCTCGCGCGGCGAGACCCAGATCGAATCGGTCGACTCGCGGCCGTCATGCGCGCCGAGCTGGTCCGGCGGCGCCGCGGCTAGGAAGAACCAGGTGTCGAACCGCTTCGGCATGCCCTCCGGCGTGATCCAGTGTGCATAGGGCACGAGCGTGTCGAGCGCGAGCTGGAGGCCGTTGTCGGCGAGGATGCTGAGGAAGCTGATCTTGTGCTCGTTGAGCGCGACGCGATGCTTGTCGGCGAGCTCGCCCGCACGCCTGGCATCAACAGGCGTGCCCGAGCCCT
>NZ_JBFUES010001671.1:0-900 GCF_056403875.1 Bradyrhizobium sp. P2_E8 | reverse complement strand
CGGTAGCCGTCATACTTGATTTCGTGAATCCAGTCGGGCCCGGAAGGCACGGCTTTGGCAGCAGTGGGCAGGCAGAACTCGAACGCGCGGTGCATGCGAACGAGATAGTCACGCGGCTGCGAATATGCGAATCTCGCTCCTGTTTCAGCATCGGAATTCGCCAGTGAGGGACCGATGACAATTGCATTGCCGTATCTTGGAATTGCGCTCTGCTGCTCGCTCACTCTCTGGTTGGTGATCCTGGTGCTATAGGGATGTTAGCCGCTTGGAACTGTACCTCTCCTTGGCAGTTCCAAGATGGTGAAAGCATATCAGGGAGGATGCGGGTCATGGCTGAGCGGCGCAGGGTGAAGCAGGTTCGCTCTCTTGAGGAGAGGCTGGCCGAGCAGGTTGCAAGGCTCAAGGAGCACGCCGCAAATCTGCCTGCCGGCGTTGAACGCGAGAAGTTACTCAGAAAAGCACGCCTCGCCGAGACTGGCGCGCATCTAACCGATTGGCTGACCTCGGCCGGGCTCCGGTCGCCCAAGCTCACGTGACCATTCGTCTGAAGCGACAGAAGGTGCGGCGAGCGTCCCATTCGAGATGGGGGTGATGAAGTCTCTGTGCAGGCAAGTTGGTCTTCGGGCGCCATCGAACAGCACGGTGATGCCCGTGGTGCGGCGGCTTACTTCGACGACGATACCGCTCCGATTAGCCAGCCCTGGACATCGAGCGGCACCAAGCTTGCTCATTCTGAAAGGCGTGCCGACAGCAACTGGTCGCGCTCGATGCGGGCCAGCTCCTTGGCCTTGGCCTCGGCCTGTTCGCGCGTCAGTAAGTCCGGCTGGAGGCGCCGGCCGGGCAGGTCGTCCCAGTAGAAATAGACGCTCGGCCGGCCGTCCGCGAAGCGGACCTCATAGC
>NZ_JBFUES010001670.1:0-900 GCF_056403875.1 Bradyrhizobium sp. P2_E8 | reverse complement strand
CTCGTGATCACGGCCCATCCGGGCGACTTTGTCTGGCGCGCCGGCGGCGCCATCGCGCTGCATGCGAAGAAGGGCTATCGCATGAAGATCGTCTGCATGTCCTTCGGCGAGCGCGGCGAGAGCCAGTTTGCCTGGAAGGAGAAGGGCGCGACGCTGGAATCGGTCAAGGCCGGCCGCAAGGACGAGGCGGAGCGGGCGGCCAAGCTGCTCGGCGCCGAGATCGAGTTCTTCGACTGCGGCGACTATCCGCTGAAGCTCACCGAGGCGCATTTCGACCGCATGGTCGACATCTACCGCGAGCTCAATCCGAGCTTCGTGCTGACGCACGCGCTGGAAGACCCCTACAATTTCGACCATCCGAACGCGGCGCATTTCGCGCAGGAGACCCGCGTGGTCGCGCAGGCGATGGGCCACAAGCCCGGCGCTCAATACAAATATTCGGCGCCGCCGGTGTTCCTGTTCGAGCCGCACCAGCCGGAGCAATGTAATTACAAGCCCGACCTGCTCCTCAAGATCGACGAGGTCTGGAAGGAGAAGTACGAGGCCTTCCAGATCCTGGCGGCGCAGAAGCATCTCTGGGGCTATTACGAGCGCGTTGCGCTCAACCGCGGCATCCAGGGCAGCCGCAACACCGGCGTCCCCATGACCTATGGCGAGGCCTATCAGCGTCTGTTTCCGACGGTTGCGGAGGAGCTGGCATGAAGCCGGTCGTCGTTCGCAACATTGAGCGCGCCGATCCCGCCGGAATGGCGGAGTACGGCGTCTCGACCGTGCACGAGGCCTATGGCCGCATCGGCCTGATGAAGCCTTATCTGCGGCCGGTCTGGCCGGGTGCGGYGATCGCCGGTCCCGCCGTCACCGTGATTTCGCAGCCCGGCGACAACTGGATGATCCATGTCG
>NZ_JBFUES010001669.1:0-901 GCF_056403875.1 Bradyrhizobium sp. P2_E8 | reverse complement strand
CTGCTGAAATCTGCGCTTGGCGCGGCAGCCTTCGTCGCATCACCCACATGCGCCCTGGCCGCACCGCCAGGCTTCGACGAATGGCGCGAGAGCTTTCGCGCGCGCGCGATGGCGAAGGGCATTTCTGCCGCGACCTGGCAGCGCGCGATGGCGCGGGTCGAGCCTGACATGAGCGTGTTCAAGCAGATGCGCAACCAGCCCGAATTCCACGAGCAGGTCTGGCAATACATCAACCGCCGCGTCTCCGACTGGCGCATCATCAACGGCAAGATCGCGCTCAAGAACAACGAGGCCCTGCTCGCGCGCATCGAGCGCGACTTCGGCGTCGAGCGCGGCACGCTGCTGGCGCTGTGGGGCGTCGAGTCCGCCTATGGCGATCCGCTGGTGCAGCAGAACCACATGACGCCGGTGTTTCCCTCGCTCGCCGCGCTCGCCTGGAACGAGCCGCGCCGCAAGGCCTATTGGGAGACCGAGCTGATCAACGCGCTGCGCATCGTCGACAAGGGCTGGAGCACGCCGGAGGAGATGAAGGGCTCCTGGGCCGGCGCGATGGGGCATTCGCAATGGATGCCGGAAGTCTGGCTCAATGTCGGCATCGACTATGACGGCGACGGCAAGGTCTCGCCATTCGGCAAGCCCGACGACGCGCTGGGCTCGACGGCAAAGTACCTCGTCAATCGCGGCAAATGGCACCGCGGCGAGCATTGGGGCTACGAGGTGCGGGCATCAGGCGACATGAGCGGCAGCCGCACCTATGCGGCATGGCAGGCGGCCGGCGTCACCCGCGCCGACGGCCAGCCGTTTCCGCAAGCCTCCGCGACCGCGCAGATGTGGACGCCGGTCGCGGGCGGACCGACCTTTTTGCTCGGGCCGAATTTCTACTCGGTGAAGAGCTACAACC
>NZ_JBFUES010001668.1:0-907 GCF_056403875.1 Bradyrhizobium sp. P2_E8 | reverse complement strand
GGCGTCCACGGGGAACCTCCCGTTTTACGCGGCTGACGACACTCGACTTCACCCGGCAATTCTTGCCGGGTGTATGGTTAGCAAAGGGTTAACGGGGGGTGCGGCAAGAGCGCGGGAGCGTGTTTCGGGCCTCCAGGGGTGTCATTCCGGGGCGCCCGGAGGGCGAACCCGGAATCCATCGTGCTGCAGGTGTCGTGGGGAAATGGATTCCGGGCTCGCGCCAAGAGGCGCGCCCCGGAATGACGGCGTGGGAGGGTGCCCCCTACTTCGCCTTCTCCATCCTGGTCACCGTGTACCCCGAAGCCGCCTCCTCGGCTTCGAAGGTGACCTTGTCGCCGACCTTCACCTGCTTGAGCAAAGCGGGGTCCTTGACGCGGTAGACCATCGTCATGGGCTCGTCCATGCCGAGGCTCTTGGCCGGCCCGTGCTTGAGCGTGATCTTGCCGGCGCTCTCGTCGATCTTCTTGACCTCGCCGCTGATCGAGGCGCCCTGCGCCGCGGCGGCACCGAAGGTCAGGCCCAGCGTCAGCGCGAGCGCTGTGGTGATGCGGTTGATCGGTTTCATGGTCTTCTCCTTTGTTTCACTTCACGGTGACGTGGCCGACCATGCCGTAGTCGCGATGGCCGGGGATCAGGCAGGAAAATTCGAACGTGCCGGCCTTGCTGAACTTCCAGAGGATCTCGGCCGTCTTGCTCGGCGCGAGCCTGACACCGTTGGGATCGTCGTGCTYCATGTGCGGATGCTTCTTCATCACCTCGGCATGCGCGAGATTTTCCTTGGGTGTAGCGAGCAGGAATTCATGGTCCTCCTTGCCGACATTGCGCAGCACGAAGCGGATCTGCTCGCCGCGTTTGACCTCGATCCGCGCGGGTGCGTAGTCCATCTCGTTCATCAAAATCTCGATGG
>NZ_JBFUES010001667.1:0-907 GCF_056403875.1 Bradyrhizobium sp. P2_E8 | reverse complement strand
TCCTTGTCGAGATCGAGCAGGGCGCGCACTTCCGGTGCGAGCGGTATAGCCTTGAGCGAGCGCGAGAACACGCCGCCGCCCCGCGAGATCAGCGTCTTGTTGTAGTCCTGCCAGCTCGATCGCGGCAGGTCGAACAGGCGCTTGCGTTCGGCGAAGCTGCTCGCCGGATCGGGGGAGGGATCGATGAAGATGTCGCGGTGATCGAATGCCGCGACGAGCTTCGTCGCCGGCGAGAGCAGCATGCCGTTGCCGAAGACGTCGCCGGACATGTCGCCGACGCCGACCACGGTGAAAGGCATGGTTTGAATGTCGGTGCCGAGCTCGCGGAAATGGCGCTTGACCGCCTCCCAGGCGCCGCGCGCCGTGATCCCCATCTTCTTGTGGTCGTAGCCCTGGCTGCCGCCGGAGGCGAAGGCATCGCCGAGCCAATGGTGCTTCTCGGCCGAAATCGCGTTGGCGACGTCGGAGAAGGTGGCAGTGCCCTTGTCGGCGGCGACGACGAGGTAGGGGTCGTCGCCGTCGTGCCGCACGGTCAAGTCGGGCGGCACGACGACGTCGCCGTCGAGATTGTCGGTGAGTTCGAGCAGCGAGCGAACGAAGATGCGATAGGCTTCGGTGCCTTCCGCGAGCCACGCCTCGCGATCGGAGGGCGGCGGCAGGCGCTTGGGCACGAAGCCGCCCTTGGCGCCGACCGGCACGATCACGGCGTTCTTGACCTGCTGCGCTTTCACTAGGCCGAGGATCTCGGTGCGGAAATCCTGCGGCCGATCGGACCAGCGCAAGCCACCGCGCGCAACCTTGCCGAAGCGCAGGTGAATGCCTTCGACGCGGGGTGAATAGACGAAAATCTCATAGAGTGGTCGGGGAGGGGGCAGGTCATCGATCTTGCGCGCGTCGAACTTGAAGG
>NZ_JBFUES010001666.1:0-908 GCF_056403875.1 Bradyrhizobium sp. P2_E8 | reverse complement strand
GCCACGATGACCATGCGCATCATGATCACGGCCATCACCATCACGATCATGGCGACCATCATCATGACCACCACGGCCATGATCATCATGGCCACGATCACCATGCCCATGACCATGCCGCGCATGACCATGGGCACGATCACCATCATCACGACGARCATTGCGACCATCCCGACCACCACCACGGCCACAAGCATGCTCATGACCACAAATGAGCCGGTCAATGCCGGTGACCTCGCCGCGCGCGAGGCGGCGGCGCTGTACCGGCTGATGACCTGGCTGTCGCCGGCGTTTCCCGTCGGCGGCTTCTCCTATTCCAGCGGGATCGAATGGGCGGTCGAGGCTGGCGATATCACCGACACGGCGACGCTCGCCGACTGGCTCGATGCGATGCTCGGCGACGGTTCGGGCTTCTGCGATGCGACGTTCCTGGTCCAGGCTTATCGCGCCACTGAAGCGGGCGAGGAGACCGCCTTGCGCGACATCGCTGAGCTCGCCGCGGCGTTTGTGCCGTCGCGTGAGCGGCAGCTCGAGACGACGTCGCAGGGCCGCGCCTTCATCGACATCGCCCGCGCCGCGTGGGATGCGGAGGGACTGGATGCCATGGTTGCGGCATGCGGCACGCCATTGGTCTACCCCGTCGCGGTCGGCGTGGTCGCCGCGATGCACGGCGTTCCGCTGGCGCCGACGCTGCACGCCTTCCTGCACGCTGTGGTCTCGAACTGGATTTCCGCGGCCAGTCGCCTCATTCCGCTCGGCCAGACCGACAGCCAGCGCGTGCTGGTGCGGCTGGAAGCAGCGGTTGCCGCGACCGCCAATCGTGCGCTGAGTGCAACGCTGGACGATCTCGGCAGCGCGACGTTTCGCGCAGACCTCGCCAGTCTGCGGCACGAGGCGCAGTATACGCG
>NZ_JBFUES010001665.1:0-909 GCF_056403875.1 Bradyrhizobium sp. P2_E8 | reverse complement strand
AGCCCGATCTCGTGGTCGGCTTCGGCGGCGGCAGCGCGATGGATCTCGCCAAGCTGGTCGCGGTGCTCTGCACTTCCGACGTGGCCTTTGCCGACATCGTCGGGCCGGAGAAGGTGGCCGGCCGCAGCGTGGCGCTGATGCAGATACCGACCACGTCGGGCACCGGCAGCGAGGCCGGCACCCGCGCGCTCGTCACCGATCCCGTCAGCCAGAACAAGCAGGCGGTGCAGAGCCGCTTCATGCTTGCCGATATCGCCATCGTCGATCCGGACTTGACCATGACCGTGCCGAAGGAGGTCACTGCGGCCACCGGCGTCGACGCGCTCGCGCATTGCGTCGAGGCTTATACCAGCCGCAAGGCGCATCCGACGATCGACCTCTATGCGCTCGAGGGTGCGCGGCTGGTCGGGCACTATCTCAAGCGCGCGGTGGCCGACGGCGGCGACCGCGAGGCGCGCGCCGGTCTTGCCCTGGCTTCGCTCTATGGCGGCTATTGCCTTGGGCCGGTGAACACCACCGCCGGCCATGCGGTGGCCTATCCGCTCGGCGCGCGCCATCATATCGCGCACGGGCTCGCCTGCGCGGTGATCTTCCCGCACACGCTGGCCTTCAACATGCCGGCGGTGGAGGCGAAGACGCTCGCGGTGCTCCGGGCGCTCGGGCTGCCGCAGCAGGGCGATGCGAAACGCGCGTTCGACGCAACTTACGAGTTCTGCAAGAATCTCGGCATCGAGATGCGGCTGTCCGCGCTCGGCGTGCCCAGGAACGACCTCGGCGTGATGGCCGACGAGGCGCACGCCATTCGCCGCCTGCTCGACAACAACCCGCGCGATCTCGGCCGGGATGCGATCCTGAACATGTACGAGGTCGCGTTCTAGCTATCTCTGCCGCGCGCGGCAGCCAATCAAC
>NZ_JBFUES010001664.1:0-909 GCF_056403875.1 Bradyrhizobium sp. P2_E8 | reverse complement strand
CATCTCGTTGGTCGAACGCATCAGCGTCTCGACGATCGCCTTGATCTGCTCGCGGCTCTTGGCCGACGACAGCCGTTCGGTCGCGCCCGACAGGCTGGCGTCATAGGAGCCGGTCATGCCGAGCGCATCGCTCAGCACCTTCATCACGTCGTCGATCTCGCCGATGACGCGCGCGCCGACCTTGTCGATGCGATCGGTGGTCTTGATGTGGGAGAGATAGGTTTCGTAGATCTGCTCGAGATCGGCTTCGGTCAGCTTGCCGTGGCGGGCCAGCGTCTCGTTGATGATCTTGTTGAGCGGCGCGTTGTAGCCGGTGGCGTAGACGTACCAGATCTCGTAATTGCGGGGAATTGCGGTTTGGCGGAGCGAGCGGATCTGACCGAGCGCCACCTCGGCGAACGCCATCGTGCGTTCGTGTTCGTCGAGCACCTTGACCACGGAACATACCCCACAGCGGTCGGTGCGCAATCGACCGCGGCAATACTTAAATTATGTTCGTAGGCTAACGGACGATCGTGAACACCCCGTAAATATACGTTCACGAATGCGTCCGAAAAAGTGTGCGGCAGTCTGTCTCAATCGACCTGAAGCGCGTCGCGCTTCAGGCGCCGGCGGGGGAGCGGACCGGTCGCAACAGAAATGCCGGAAGGTGCGAATGATCGCCCGGCTCGGTGTCGGCCTCGCGCTGGCGGCGCGGTTCGGGACGGCCGATCGACGGCACATGCGACGCATTGGGTTGCGGGCGCGCGCCATGACGCGGCTCGGATGATTGCCTGGCTTCGCGCGGGGGCCTTGCCTCGCGTGCGGGCCTCGCCTCGCGTGCGGGCCTCGGCTCGGGGGCGGGCCGCGCTTCGGCAGAAAGCCGTGCCTCGCCACGCGCCTCGCGCGGCTCGTGGCTGCGCTCACGGT
>NZ_JBFUES010001663.1:0-911 GCF_056403875.1 Bradyrhizobium sp. P2_E8 | reverse complement strand
CGTCTTGTTCTCGCCACATCCGGAAGCTTTACGGCCCGGCGGATGTCGGCCGCGCACGGGCTGGCTGGGAGTGGGGGTGTCAACGAAGGATGACTAATGTTCGAGTTGTTTGCGTCTCGCCTGTCGCGATGTGTTGTCGCGCTGGCGCTTTTCTTCGCGGCGGTCGCCGCGTTTGTTTCTCCGGCCTCGGCGCGGCCTCATCGTCATAGCGCAGAGCGGCACGCTGACGTGCACCACGCCAGCAGACATCATCACTATCGGCACCAGGCCCGCGGCTCGCGCTTCGAGCGCAGCGCGGCGCTGCTGCAGGCCGGCGGTTTCATGAACACGCAGGCCAACTACGATCCGAACGCCAATAGCGGCGGCATGGGTGACATGCGCTACGCGGGCGGCGGTGATATGGGCAGCGGTGACATGGGCATCGGCGGAAACATGCGCCGCGCCGGCAAAGTGAGCCGCGCTGCCAACATGAGCCATGCTGTCAACAAGAGCAGCGCTGGCGACATTGGCAACGCCGGCAACGCGGGTATGAGCGGCGGTTTTGGCGGCGGATCGGGCCTCGTGTCCGAGGCGCGCCGTTATCTCGGCGGCAACCCGACCGGGCGCGGCAGCCTGTGGTGCGCGCGCTTCATGAACATGGTGCTTGAGAAAACCGGCCACCACGGCACCGGCTCGGACATGGCGAATTCGTTCGCGCGTTACGGCACGCGTGTCTCCGGCCCGCAGGTCGGTGCCATCGCGGTGATGTCGCGCGGCGGCCGGGGCGGCCACGTCGGAATCATCACCGGCGTCGACGCGCAGGGCAATCCGATCATGATCTCCGGCAACAACGGCAATCGCGTCCGCGAGGCCCCGGTCTCGCGCGGCCGCATCTATGCGTATGTGATGCCGAACTGAGGTGTTGCCTCGTC
>NZ_JBFUES010001662.1:0-913 GCF_056403875.1 Bradyrhizobium sp. P2_E8 | reverse complement strand
CGAGTGCGGCACGCAGCGCGTCCCGCTCCGCTTCGCCGCAGGCGCCGCGGCCGAACACGTGCAGGCCGTCGCCGAACTGGCTTTCCTTGAGATCGCAGACAAAGCGATCGATCCGCGGGATCGCCTCGGCTGGTGCTGCCGATGCATCGAGGCCGAGATCGTCCTCCAGTCCGGCCGCGCGCGCCTCGTCGCGGATCGCGGCGATCAGACGCTGGCGGCGGGCGGGATCGAGACCATCGGCCGTCGAATATTCGTCGAGGAGCTGTTCAAGCCGGCGCAAGCCGTCCGGCACGGCCGAGCTTGCCAGCGGCGGCGGCAGATGGCCGATGGTGACGGCGCCGATGCGCCGCTTGGCCTGCGCCGCCTCGCCGGGATCGTTGACGATGAAGGGATAGACGACAGGCAGATCGCCGATCAGGGCTTCCGGCCAGCAGCTCGATGACAGCGCCACGGATTTTCCGGGCAGCCATTCCAGCGTGCCATGCGCACCCATGTGCACGACGGCGTCAATGGCTTGCTCGCGGAGCCAGAGATAGAACGCGACATAGGCATGGCGTGGCGTGCGGGCGAGATCGTGATAGTCGGCGTCGCGCGTGGTTGCATCGCCGCGTTCCGGCTGAACCGCGATGATCGACTTGCCGCACTGGATCGCGGCGAAGCGGAACGCACCGTTACGGCAGCCCGGATCGCTCTCCGGCGCGCCCCAGGCTTGCGCGAGATCATCCTGCAAGGATTGCGGAAGACGCGAGAGCGCCGCGCGATAATCGGCGAGGCTCCAGGTGAGTTGCTGCCTCGGCAGCGTCTCGCCGAGCGCATGAACCGGCGCGACATCGAAGCCAGTCTCCGCGAGATCTGACACCAAGGCTTCGACCGAGGCCAACGCGTCGAGGCCCACCGCGTGCGCGATCTTGTG
>NZ_JBFUES010001661.1:0-914 GCF_056403875.1 Bradyrhizobium sp. P2_E8 | reverse complement strand
GTCTGGTGTTGGTCCTTCGCGCCAAGCAGACTGGTCATCTCGGATGCGGCCGAACGCGGCTGCCGTCGTCGTGAACGGTGTAGTCGTCCGGAGCGATCAGGCGCGGGGTCAGCAAGGGGGCAGGTCGACGAAGGCTCAGTGCTGTGTTTGATCGAGCGCTTTGAGCAACGCATGCAGAAATGCGCTGGCATGGTCGTAGCTCGAACTGCCGTCAGCCACCGCGTGAGCGCGCAGGCAGAGTTGTTCGCCCATAGTTTCAGGACCAGTTGCCTCGGCGCACTCTGACCATAGATCGAGAAGATCATCAGGAATATATCGGCTGGACACGAACAGGTGGAGCAGCCGAGACGCACCGTTGTGGTTTTCGTTGTGTTGCGCCGCGAATGCAAAGAGCGCGAACAAGCCTTTAAAATCATCACGGGATACTGCTCGCCTAGCCATGGAAATACTCCGACTGGAAACAGCGTTCAACAAATCAATTCAACAATACTAGCTGGCTTTGTGAGTCCCAACAACGCAAGGAATCCTGTCGCATCGGACCGGGAAAATATCGCAACCTAAATGCGAAGAGACCCGCTGGTCCTCAACCCTGAAGGACTGCCGGGTCGCGCCGCTTGGCAATCGCCAGCTATGAACATCGTCAGTTTGAGACGAACCGTTGAGGCAGTCTGTCCAAAAGTGAACTTACGGCGACGCGGTTGGGAAAGATGGCGGATCGGGGCCGGTCGCACCGGTTCACAGAGCTGAGAAGCTGCCCGGAAGGCCGCGCGCTGCGGACGTTGCACAGGCACCATCCCCAGGTGTCCAGTGTGTCGCCTATATTGGGGGCTGCAAACGCTCGATCACCTCGGTACTTCGCTGCCGGCCGAGTTTTCTCCATACGGCAAGGGCTTCGACGCGCGGCGATCCTGATG
>NZ_JBFUES010001660.1:0-915 GCF_056403875.1 Bradyrhizobium sp. P2_E8 | reverse complement strand
AGGCCGGGACGACACCGGGGGTGTGGAGCCTTAACGCTTCGGCTCCGCCATCGCCTCCACACCGCGGAGCTGGGTGGCGACGGTCAGCGCACCGACCTTCCGGCCCATGTCCTTGCCGACTTCGGTCGAGAACCGGTAGTGAAAGCCGGCCCAGATGCGCGCATTGGAGACTTCGTCGCTATAGTCCTGCAGCCGCGACCATTTGCGTATGACCCCCGGTGCCGTGGGGCTGGTCAGCGAGAACTCGCCGAAATCTCCAACGACGCTCTCGAGTACGGTCGCAATCGCCGCCGAGGTGATGCAGTGAGCGCAGGGATATTCCGGATGCATCGGCGTTTCCCCCAGCGGCAGCCAGGACGGGTCGCGCGGCGTCGCCGGATTCGACGTCAGGTCGGCGTTGCGTATGGCCGTGATCGGTCGCCAGAGATTGTAATGGTATTTTGCATCGAACACCGCAACGAGGGCGTCGTTGCCGGCAATTGACGTCAGAGCGAACAGCCGGGCACAGTCGACGAGATCCATGCCCTTCGCCGTTGCGGCCTGCTTCACGATCGGGTTGTAGGTGCGGGCGCCGACGAAGAACCAGAATCGTCCGATCGTCGTTTGCTCGGGCGTCCGGGTCGAGCTGCCTCGGCTACCGACCTCGCGGATCTCGTTGACGTCCCTGGTCCAGACCTCTGAATCGAGCGCTGGCGGTGGTCCGGGGCGGAACTGTGACCCGGACGCCATGACCCACGGCGTTGTCGCACCCGTGGTCGAGAAAAGCGGGACGACGGTTGGAACATAGGCACCCGGTTTGGTCAGGGGCCGGTACGTTTCCACGGCGTTGCTGCCATCCTTCGCACGAAGCTCCATGATCTGCGCCGCAGCCTCTTTCCCGAGGGCGATGCCGGCGATCTTGGACTCGCCCTCGGC
>NZ_JBFUES010001659.1:0-916 GCF_056403875.1 Bradyrhizobium sp. P2_E8 | reverse complement strand
TGTGGTAGTGCGCGGCCGGCGCGATCGGGATGGCCTGCGTGGCGGGATCGATGCCGGCGGCGATGCAGCTCGCATGCACGGTCGGGAATTTGTCGGCGAAGCGCGCGCCCAGCGCCTGCCGCGCGTCGAGGAACGTGCCGCGGCCGGCCGCGATCTCGGCGAACACGCCGCGGGCCACGATGTCGCGCGGCGCGAGCTCGGCGAGCGGATGACGCGCCAGCATGAAACGCTCGCCATGGCCATTGATCAGCGTCGCGCCTTCGCCGCGCAGCGCCTCCGTCGCCAGCGGTGCCGGATCGCGGCCGACCATGATGGCGGTGGGGTGGAATTGCACGAATTCAGGATCGGCGATCACGGCGCCGGCGCGCGCGGCGATCGCAAGGCCAGATCCGCTCGCTTCAAACGGATTGGTGGTGACGGCATAGAGATGGCCGAGGCCGCCGGTCGCGAGCACCACCGCGCGTGAGGCGAGCAGGACCGGCGGGGCAGCAGGATTGCCGGCCGCGCGCAACTGAAGGCCGGTAACAGCGCCGTCTTCCGTCAACAATGTTTCGGCGACGAACCCCTCGATCAGCCGGATCGAAGGCGTCCGGCGTACGGCCTCGCCCAGCGCCGCGATGATCGCTGCGCCCGCGCCGTCGCCGCGGACATGCACGATGCGGCGCGCCGAATGCGCAGCTTCCCGCCCAACCGCGAGCCTGCCTTCGAGATCACGATCGAACGGCACGCCATAGGCGAGCAGGTCATGGATGCGCGGCGCAGCCTCGCGGGCGATCCCAAGCGCGACTGCTTCGTCGACAAGACCGCCGCCGACGGCAATCGTATCCGCGGCATGGGCTTCCGGCGTATCGCCCTCGGCCACCGCTGCGGCGATGCCGCCTTGCGCCCATGCGGACGATGCGCCCTGTCCGAGCGG
>NZ_JBFUES010001658.1:0-923 GCF_056403875.1 Bradyrhizobium sp. P2_E8 | reverse complement strand
GTGTAGGATTTACAGGTCGCCGTGTTCAGCTTGCCCGGGGCAAGGCCGCGGCTGCAAGAAATCCGCTGGTTGTGGCTGAGCTGGTAATCATCGGCCCGGGCGGCYGGCGCCAGCGCGGTCACCAACAGCGCAGCCGCCGAGCAGGCTTTCATGACATGGTTCATCCGAATCATCCCCCTACCAATATTTTTGTCGGATTGCGTTCTAGACGGAAAGCGGAACATAGTCGCGAGGGGACGAAGGGAAAATCACAAACTGCTGGACAAGACGTGATGCGCTGCGGCGTTTTGCGAATTGACCCGAAAATACCGTTCGTGATTTGTTCAAGCCGGGTGCCCCGACGATGGGGAGGATGGGATCATGGCATTTTCAACGAAGGCATTTGCAATCGCAGCCGCGCTCGCGGCATTCGCAGCACCCGCATTGGCGCAAGCCCCGGCGACGCCCTGGGAGCTCAATCCCGACATGGGCTACGCCTATGACAAGGACGGCAAGACCTATTCCTACAAGATGGGCACCAGCAATGCCGGCGAGCTGCTGAAGGGCGCCAAGAAGGTGCCGAAGGGCACGCTGTTCTTCATCGGCCACAACGGCCAGCTCTACATGCGCAGCGGCCCGTATCTGGAAGGCGACGGCAAGTTCAAGTTCGGGCCGGATCAATAATCCCTTTTTGTCGTCCCGGGGCGCGTGAAGCGCGAACCCGGGACCCATAACCCCAGGGAGCAGTTGCGGCGCGCAGCCGGTAACCACGAGTCTTCGCCAAATCTGGCGCTGTGGTTATGGGTCCCGGATCTGCGCGCGCTTTAGGCGCGCTTGTCCGGGACGACACCGAATATCTAAAACGCCCCCGCCAATTCCCGCGCGCCGGCATTGTTGCTGTTGCTGTCCATCCGCGTATCCGTCACCGCGAGCAGCTTCGCCAC
>NZ_JBFUES010001657.1:0-925 GCF_056403875.1 Bradyrhizobium sp. P2_E8 | reverse complement strand
GTACAACAACATCCTGAACCAGATCGACACGACGTCGCAGGACTCCTCGTTCAACGGCGTCAACCTCTTGAACGGCGACCAGCTCAAGCTGGTGTTCGACGAGACCGGCAAGTCGAACCTGAGCATCACCGGCGTGACCTACAACTCCAAGGGTCTGGGCCTCGCTGCGCTGACCAGCGGCGTTGACTTCATCGACAACTCCGCGACCAACAAGGTGCTGTCGAACCTGAACGCCGCGTCGAGCACGCTGCGCTCGGAGGCCTCGAGCCTCGGCTCGAACCTCTCGGTGGTGCAGGTTCGTCAGGACTTCAACAAGAGCCTGATCAACGTGCTGCAGACCGGTTCGTCCAACYTGACSCTGGCCGACACCAACRCCGAAGCGGCCAACAGCCAGGCGCTGTCGACCCGCCAGTCGATCGCGGTCTCCGCGCTGTCGCTGGCCAACCAGTCGCAGCAGAGCGTGCTGCAGCTGCTCCGCTAACAGCGGCAGACATCGCAAGCAAGATCCGGCGGCGGGGCTTCGGCCCCGCCGCTTTCTTTTGTGCCGGCATCAGAGTGCCGCTCGGCTGATGAAGGCATTCCGGTACAGCGAATTGCTCACTCTGAGTTATGGTTGACAAGTGGCAAACGCTTCATCGGTGTATCAAAAAGCATCATCCGATCATGACGATACCGCGAAGCCAGATGCTGCTTCGATCGCTCATATGGTGAATCCAGGCAAGGACTYCCGCGACACGCTTCATGCTTTGTTAGCCCTGGACGTTCACCTTCCCGGACATCGATTAATCCTAATCGAAGTTTGTTGCGTTGCGTACCAGAAGGGTAACACTCAATGTCCGGTATCGTTCTCTCTTCATCGGTTCGTCAGAACCTTCTTTCTCTCCAGTCCACCGCCGACCTCCTCGCCACCACACAGAGCCGTCTG
>NZ_JBFUES010001656.1:0-926 GCF_056403875.1 Bradyrhizobium sp. P2_E8 | reverse complement strand
AAGCTACGCAAGCCCGCTGCGCCGGCCAAGTGCCGGCGCGCGCACGGCAGCTATCCCTTGTATCCCATCAGCAGACGCGGCAGCCACAGCGAGAAGGCGGGGACGTAAGTGACGAACATCAATGCTGCGATCAGCGCGGCATAGAACGGCAGGATGGTGCGCATCACCGCGCCCACCGAGATGCCGCCGATGGCGCAGCCCACGAACTGCGTCGTTCCGACCGGCGGGGTGTTCAGCCCCAGCGCGCAGTTGATCAGCATCAGCATGCCGAACTGCACGGGATCCATGCCCGCCTTCATCGCGATCGGCAGGAAGATCGGGGTGCAGATCAGGATGGTCGCCGCCATGTCCATGAAGGTGCCGAGTACGAACAGGATGACGTTGATGAGCAGGAATATGACCCAGGGTTGCGAGGACACCTTGCTCATCAGGTCGCCGGCGAAATCTGCGACCTCGTAGAGCCCCATCAGATACTGGAACATGGTGGAGACGCCGATCAGCAGCAGCACCACGCCCGTAGTCTTCACCGCCTTGGCGGCAGCCCGCAGGAAGTTCGGCAAGGTCATGGTGCGGTAGATGAAGAACGTCAGCACGATCGTGTAGGTGACTGCGACGGCCGCGGATTCAGTTGCCGTGAAAACGCCGGACAGGATGCCCGCCAGGATGATACCGACGATCAGAAGACCAGGCAGCGCGGCCGCGAACGAGCGGAAGACCTCGGTCCAGCCCGGAAACTTTCCGGCCGGATAGCCGCGCTTCACCGCGACCGCGTAAGCGGCGACCAGCATGCACACCATCAGCACGAGCGCCGGCAGCAGGCCGGCGGCGATCAGCGCGCCGATCGACACCTTGCCTCCGGCGGCCAGCGCATAGATGATCATGTTGTGGCTGGACGGCATCATGGCACCGACCAGCGAGGCGTGGGT
>NZ_JBFUES010001655.1:0-929 GCF_056403875.1 Bradyrhizobium sp. P2_E8 | reverse complement strand
GCCGTGTTCGGGACGTTCTCGACCTCGCCGACCGGGCAGTATTCGGGCGGGCAGGTCTCGGCGCTGAGCCTGCGGGTGACGCAGGCGCTGACCCAGCAGCCGGGGCAGCAGCGTATCGAGGACATCCAGACCGACATTGCGATGGCCCAGAACACGATGAAGGACGCGAGCACGCGCCAGACCCAGGCCAAGGCGCAGCTCCAGACCATCATCGACCAGGCGGAATCGGCCTCGCCCGACCAGGTCGCGAGCGAGATCCTGTCGCTCCAGAATGCGCTGCAGGCGTCCTACCAGGTGACCTCGAACCTTGCGCAGCTTTCGCTCGTCAAGTTCCTGTAAGGATGCGTTAAGGCGCCGTTAACCATGCCTCTTTACCTCTTGGTGAGGATTGGAGCGGGGCGGAGCTGTCGATGTCGGACAAGATGCAACTGGTGGTGGCAACGCCTTGCTTCGGCGGGCAGGTGTCGAGCATCTATGCGAGCTCGATCTTCGCGCTCCAGCGCGCCGTGCACGGCATGTCCAATCTCGAGCTCAAGGTGCTGCTGCGCGACGGCGACGCCCTGATCACGCGCGCGCGGGCCAACCTGGCCGCGATGTTCCTGGACGATCCCAAGGCGACGCATTTCCTGTTCATCGATGCCGATATCGGGTTCAAGCCGGAGCAGGTGTTCCGGCTGATCGAATGCGGCGCCGACGTCGTCGCCGGCTGCTATCCGATCAAGCGGGTCAACTGGGACAAGGCCGCGCGTGCGATCCAGTCGGGTCGGGCGGATGTGCCGGCGGCCTCGCTCGACTACGTGCTCGAGATCGAGGACCCCGACCGCATCGTGGTGGTCAACGGCTTTACCCGCGTCCGCTACGCCGGCACCGGCTTCCTGATGATCCGGCGCCGCGTGCTGGAGGCGATGTGCCGCCATCCGGACTACGCC
>NZ_JBFUES010001654.1:0-931 GCF_056403875.1 Bradyrhizobium sp. P2_E8 | reverse complement strand
AGGGCCAGGGTCTCGGCCGTCAGACCGACGTCACGCTCAAGCCGCTGCATCTGACGCGACAGGCGGTCCAGGCGACGGGTAAACGCTGCCTCTTTTCTGTCAGGTCCATCTGGTGACAAAAAGGACGCAACTGCCGCTTCCACGATCGCAGAGCGGGAAAGCTTCTTGCGATCAGCCAAGTCCGAGATCTGCTTCAGAAGCTCCGGCGGGAAATACACGTTCATCCTGTCGCGCATGTTTGCCCTTACAGGTCCATATCGTCATTCGGGTCCATGACGACCTGACGAGCGATGCCGCGCATCTGCTGACGCATAAGTCGAGACTGTCGGACCGCGTCCTCGTCATCGTCGAGCACCACGGCAAATTCCTCTGCCGGCGTCGGCTCGGTCGTCTCCTTGGCAATCGCAACGTGATCGGGGAGTTCGGGCTCACGACGGAGTCCGCTGTTCGCCGTGTCTTCCTCGGCCTCCCCCTTTTTGTCTGTTGGACCTCCCGTCGGCTTGAGCGGTCCGAGCGCTGACCATCCGTCCGTTCGCGATGATCGGCCGGCGCTCGCCGGATCCGGCGGCGGCAAAACGCGCTCGGTGAACCGCCGATCCTCGTAGTAGCGCACCTTCTTCGCCCGGATCGGCGGCGTGCCCGCCACCATGACGATCTCGTCCAGCGGCGGAAGCTGCATGACTTCCCCCGGGGTCAACAGCGGCCTTGCCGTCTCCTGCCGTGAGACCATCAGGTGCCCCAGCCAGGGATTCAATCGGTGCCCGGCATAGTTCTTCATCGCGCGCATCTCGGTCGCCGTCCCCAGCGCGTCGGACACCCGCTTGGCGGTCCGCTCGTCGTTGGTCGCAAAGCTGACGCGGACGTGGCAGTTGTCGAGGATGGCGTTGTTTGGCCCGTAGGCCTTCTCGATCTGATTGAGTGATTGCGCGAT
>NZ_JBFUES010001653.1:0-934 GCF_056403875.1 Bradyrhizobium sp. P2_E8 | reverse complement strand
GCCGACGTCAGTCATGGCTCAACGGCAGCCCTACGCCGCCTCCGCCTTCTTCTCGTCGCGGAGCTGCCGGCGCAGGATCTTGCCGACATTGGTCTTCGGCAGGTCGGTGCGGAATTCGATGTGCTTGGGCACCTTGTAGCCGGTGAGCTGCTCCTGACAGAACTTGATCACGGCCTCGGCGGTGAGGTTCTGGTCCTTCTTCACCACGAAGGCCTTCACCGCTTCGCCCGACTTGGAATCGGGGATGCCGATCACGGCGCATTCGAGCACGCCCGGATGGCTGGCGATCACTTCCTCGACCTCGTTCGGATAGACGTTGAAGCCGGAGACCAGGATCATGTCCTTCTTGCGGTCGACGATCTTGGTGTAGCCCTTCTCGTCCATCACGCCGATGTCGCCGGTGCGGAAATAGCCGTCCGCGGTCATCACCTTGGCGGTCTCCTCAGGCCTGTTCCAGTAACCCGACATCACCTGCGGGCCCTTGGCGCAGATCTCGCCCGGCTGGCCGAGCGGCACCTCGTTGCCGTCGTCGTCGCGGATCGAAATATAGGTCGAGGGCACGGGGATGCCGATCGAGCCGGAGAAATCGTTCGTGGTCGCCGGATTGCAGGTCAGCGTCGGCGAGGTCTCCGACAGGCCATAGCCTTCGGCGATGAAGCAGCCGGTCACCGCCTTCCACTGCTCGGCCACGGGCCGCTGCACGGCCATGCCGCCGCCGTTGGAGATCTTCAGCTTGGAGAAGTCGAGCTTCTTGAAGTCGGGATGGTGCATCAGGCCGTTGTAGAGGGTGTTGACGGCTGGGAAGCTGTTGACCTGGTACTTCGCCAGCTCCTTGACGAAGCCCGCGATGTCGCGCGGGTTGGGGATCAGGAGATTGCAGCCGCCGGCGCGCACCGCGAGCAGGTAGCAGGCCGTCAGCGCGAAGATGTGATAG
>NZ_JBFUES010001652.1:0-939 GCF_056403875.1 Bradyrhizobium sp. P2_E8 | reverse complement strand
GTTCACGGCACGGCTGACGCTGAAGGACGCAATGTGAGCGCGATCTGATCGGCTCACTGGTGAACGGCTTCGTTCCACTCAGGAACCTTCGCACCGACAGAACGTTCGCGTCTGTTGTTGTGATTTACTGAGGAGAGGGACCATGCCAAAGCATTTGATGTTGTCGACTGCAGCCATCGGACTCGTGCTCGCATCAGGCTACGCCTATGCTCAGGCGCCCGGTGAGCGCAGAGACGAGCCGAAACGGACCGAGGAACCGGCGACAGGCGCCGCGCCGCAGCGCGGTGGATCGGCCCAGGAACGAGTTCAGGAACGTGCGCAGGGCGCCCAGGAGAGACTGCAGGGAGCGGGCCGCGAGGAAAAAGCCGGCGCTACCAGGCACGATGAACCGAAGGCGAAGGATCAGGCGCAAGAATCTCGCGAGCCTGCGCGCGATCGCAACCGCGAGGCCGAAAGCGCGAAACCGGGACGCGACAGCGGAAAGAGCAGCGCCGAGACGAAGCAGGACAAGTCCGCACCGCAGAAATCAACCGCCGAGTCCGAGAAATCCAAGGCCGGCCCCGCTGGCCAGCAGAACGAGCGCACGGGCGCAACGGCCAATCAGAACGAGCGCAACCAGAGCCAGCCTCCGCGCAATGCCGAGCAACAACCGCCGGCGCAACAGAACAACCGACCCGCAACAGCGACGGACACGAGCCGGACGGCCCCGACCAACAATGCACAGACCGCGCCGGCCGCCACGGGCACGCAGACCAATCAAGCCAATCAGACAACCCAGACCAACACGCAGGTCAATCAGCAGGCCCAGCTGACCTCCGAGAAGCAGGTGCGGATCTCTGAGACTGTGAGCCGCGCAAGCCTAGCGCAGCCGGAGCGGAATCTGAACATCTCGATCCGGGTCGGCGAGACGATCCCTCCACGCGTGCGTCTCTACCGGCT
>NZ_JBFUES010001651.1:0-939 GCF_056403875.1 Bradyrhizobium sp. P2_E8 | reverse complement strand
TATCTGCTGCGCGCGGTGGTCATACCGGGCCACGAATCTTCGCCAAACTGCTGCCTCGGGTAATGGGTCCTGGCCTTCGCCAGGACGACGACTTTATTTCCGACCCCGCCGGTCCAGATGATAGCGCAGCGCCAGCGACAGGCAGATCGACAGCGGCTGCCTTGGCAGCGCGCCGGATACCGGCAACAGCAACGCCCTCGTCTGCCGGTATTCGAACTCGTCGGGAAAGCGCTCGCGGAAGGTGTCGACCAGGGTCGTCTTGCAGTTGAACAGAATGGCCGGCTGCTCGGCGCCATTCACGCGCCCGAGCCGAATCGTAGAGCCGCTGCCGGTCTCATCGGTCAGGTAAGCGGGCTCGCCCCATTTCAGCGTCTCGGCGAGCCGGCCGACGTCGTCATGCGCCGCAGCGGTCGCGAAGATCAGCGCACGCACCTGAAGCAGCCGCTTGCCGATCGACGCCGGAAGAGCGTCGAAGGCGCGGCTCACCTCGCGCGGCATTGGCGGCGCGGCCACGGCGGTCTCCCTCGATGGACCCACAACACCGGTGTCGTCCTGGCGAAAGCCAGGACGACAGCACAGGCCTCAGATCATCCCCAGCGCCTGCATGTAGGTCTCGAGAATGGTCTCGGCCTCGGCGCGCTCGTTGGGGTCCTGCTTGCGCAGGCGCACGATGGTGCGCAGCGCCTTGACGTCGTAGCCATTGCCCTTGCTCTCGGCATAGACGTCGCGAATGTCGTCGGAGATCGCCTTCTTCTCTTCCTCCAGCCGCTCGATGCGCTCGATGATGGATTTGAGCTGGTCCTTGGCAAATTTCGTCGCGGGCTCGTCGTCGCGGACGGCGGCGGAGGTGGCCATCTTGGTACTCCCAATGGAACTGGCAAAACGAGGTGACGCCGGCATCCCTCACCGCGCGTGCTGGAAGACCCTTAGGGTTGGTGC
>NZ_JBFUES010001650.1:0-944 GCF_056403875.1 Bradyrhizobium sp. P2_E8 | reverse complement strand
ATGGAGTTGGAGGTCTGGTCGACGATGAMGTCGATCTGGCCGGCGATGAGATCGTTCAGCGCAGGCGCGGTGCCGCGATACGGCACGTATTGCAGCTTGATGCCGGAGACGCTCTCGAAATAGACGCCGGCGATGTGGCTGCCGGAGCCTGCACCGGCCGTACCGGCCGTGGGGGACGACGGCCGCGACTTCAGCCAGTCCAGCAGCTCCTTCAGCGAAGTCGCGGGCACCGCGTTCTTGCTGACCACGATCATCGGATTGCTCGGCAGCAGCACCACCGGCTCGAGATCGGCAACGAGGTCGTATTTGAGCTTGTAGACCGCGCCGTTGGCCACATGAGTGCCGAGATGGCCGAACGAGATGGTGTAGCCGTCCGGCGGTGATTGCACGGCGCGGCCGACGCCGATCGAGCCGCCGGCGCCGGTGACGTTCTCGACCACCAGGGGCTGGCCGAGCGTCGTCCGCATCCGTTCGGCGAGCACGCGCGCCATCGCATCCGACGGGCCGCCGGCCGCGAACGGAACGATGATGGTGATGGGATGCGAGGGATAGTCGTCGGCGCGCGCAGCGCCGGCGAGAGCGAGAATACCGATCAGCCCGGCCCAGACGGCCTTCTTCATTGTTCTCTCCCCAGCAATGTCATTCTTATTTTTGCCTCTTCCCGCGTAGGGGAAGAGGGATCATTCGTGAAGAGACGAAATGACGCGCTAGAACTGCGAGAAATCGATCGGCTTGTGCCGATCCAGCGTGCGGGTCACCGGCGGCAGCGGGTACTTCAGGCCGGTCGCGCAGTTGAACAGCATCACGCGGTCGGTCTTGCTGACGCGGCCGTCGGCAAGACTCTCCTTGTAGGCGGCGTAGGTCGCGGCGCCCTCGGGGCACAGCAAAAGCCCCTCCTCGCGCGCGACCTCGCTGAGCGCCGCCGAGATCTTGTCGTCGTCGAC
>NZ_JBFUES010001649.1:0-944 GCF_056403875.1 Bradyrhizobium sp. P2_E8 | reverse complement strand
CTTTCTCATTGCTAAGGAAGACGAGGTGGGTGTAGGCGGCCAGTTTCGGCTTGGCTTGCGCGAACACGCGCCCGGCGTCGTGGGGACTGGTGTGGTGCGCAATGATGGCCTGCGCGAATAGATTGGACATCAGCTCCGGCCGCGCAATCGCCACCTCGTGCACCAACAGATCAGCGCCCGTGCCATTTTTGATGACGTTCTGATTGTAGCGCGTATCGCCTGAGACGACCGCCGCGCGCCCCTTGTATTCGATGCGATAGCCGTAAGCTGGCTTGATCACATCGCCATGATCGACCTCGAAGGCGATAACCTTCACGCCGTCCTTCTCGTAGACAACGCTATCCTTGTCGAACTCGTCGGCTTGCACCGCGATACCCTGCGGCGACAGCTTCTCGTCGGCTTCGCGGATGCTGATGTCGAGCTCATAAGCCTTCTCAAGGTTGGACATCAAATTCTTGGTGCCGGTCGGGCCGATTACATGAAATGGCGCCTTGCGGCGACCGAACGCCACCCCCCCGAGCCAGCCGGTGAGCCAGACATCCGGTATACCGGAGACGTGGTCGGAGTGAAAGTGCGTGAGGAACAAGACATCGATCTTGCCGACAGGCACCCCGATCTGCCCCATGCGGATCGGCACACCGCGCCCGGCGTCGAACAGCAGAACCTGCCCGCCGACCTCGACGAGCGTGCTCGGTCCATAGCGATCGGGGCGCGGTGCAGGCGAGGCGGTGCCCAGTAGCGTCACCTTGAAGTCGCTCTCGGCCCTCGTCTCGGTGGGAACCGTCGACATGAATACCAAGCAAGAAAAGCCGACAAACAACCATGCCGATTTCATTCTTTGCTCCCTAGCCGATGCTTCCTGAGAATGCGCCTTGCGAAAATATCATAGCATTTGTCTGCGATCGACAAATTGTACACAGTCGGGCCCAGACGCGGGTCACCTG
>NZ_JBFUES010001648.1:0-945 GCF_056403875.1 Bradyrhizobium sp. P2_E8 | reverse complement strand
ATGCTGCATTCTCTCCTTTAACTCTGCGACTGGCACGTTTTTACCTTTCTTGGTGCGGGGCTGGCGCGGCAGCTCCCCGCTCGACGGCCTGGACCACCAGACAGGGCGGGGCGCTTGCCGAGGTTGCTGTCAATCCTCCCGCCAACTGAGGCGGTCTTACCCAGGCAGCGGGGGTCAGCCGGGGGCCGGCCAGGAACCAGAGACGGCGGTCATCCATTGTTGTTCCAAGCACCTGCGACGCAGCATAGATCTCGAATTACGAAATACTCCTGAAACAATGGGGCGCCACAATCACCGGTATTTTTGAAGAGCTTTGCTACCACTCTGTTTCATTGCGATCGGTCTCTTTGAGGCAACCATGGATTTGAAAATGGATAGGATTGCAGTCGGCGCGCGTTTCAAGCTTAGCGAAATCGGAAGAATTCGTTGCCCTGACCTTGCTGACAAGGTTGGCGTCGTTGTCGCCATAGGCCATCGTACGACCGGCATCACCGTTCTGTTCGATGGTGCCCAACGACCAACCGTTTTGCATAGGGATTACATCAAGACCAACCTCTGATTAACGGATCGCTCCGTTTTCCGGCCCTCGGGCCACCCTAATGAGGTACCCCAAAAGGATCGTCGGGATAGCCGGCGCGTCTTGATTTGCTCCGTGTCCAGTCGCAAACTCCTCGCGCAGCTTGGCACCCGGTTCCTCCATTTCCCTGCTTCAGTAGGTTTGTAATCTCCACCAGGTCACCTCGGACGGGGGCGCGACTCATGGAAATATTTCGTGCTGAGAAGATCTGCGTTGTCGAGGACAACTCAATCAGAACCTGCCGCATCTGCGGCAAGAAAATGAAGCTTGTAAGAGCGGTGGTGGACTCTGAAAGCGGAGGCATTACGCGCATGTTCGAATGCCCTTGCGGCAAGCGCGTCTGGGACGACTGATGCGTACCTCCGCGT
>NZ_JBFUES010001647.1:0-946 GCF_056403875.1 Bradyrhizobium sp. P2_E8 | reverse complement strand
ATGCCGGTCACCGACACCTGCGTCAGGATGTTGCCGAGATTGTCGAGCGTCGCGAAGGAGGGGCTCGCAAAGCAGAAGAAGGCGGAGAGGAAGATCAGTGTCAGGAACGGTGCTATGTTGCGCATCTGCGAGCGCAGGAAGGGCGCCAGACCACGCGCCCGATGAGCTTCAGCAAAGGCCGTCTCACTGCTCGCCATTGTGCTTCTCCGTCACGCCGCTTCCAGCAGGCGGTCCTTGCTGACCGGTTCGTTCTTGAACTCCCGCACCACCGCGCCGCGCTTGAGCACGAGGATGCGGTCGGCCAGCGACAGCACCGTTTCCGGCTCGGTCGACAGCACGATGATGGCGAGCCCCCTGGTGCGGAGGTCGCGGACGATGTTGATGACGTCGTTCTTGGCGCCGACGTCCATGCCGCGGGTCGGCTCGCACAGCACCAGCAGTTTTGGCGGATAGGTCAGCCATTTCGCCAGCGCGACCTTCTGCTGGTTGCCGCCGGAGAGCATGCCGAGATCGAGGCCGACCACGGGCGGCCGGATCTGGAGCTGCTCGACCTGTCGTTTGGCGATGTCGCGCTCCTGCGCGGGCTTGAGCAGCAGCGATGAGATGCGATCCAGGATGCTGATCGAGATGTTCTTGTAGACCGGCTCCTGGTGAAACAGCATGTCGCGCCGGCTTTCCGGCACCAGCGCCACGCCCGCGCGACGCGCGGCCGCCGTGCTGGCGAAGGTCTTGGGTTTCCCCTCGACGGCGAGCGTGCCGCCGTCCGGCTTCAGCTTGCCGAACAGGATGCGCGAGAGCTCCTGCTGGCCGCAGCCCATGAAGCCGTAGATGCCGAGCACTTCGCCGGCACGCGCCTCGAAGGAGATGTCCTTCAGGCTGCGGGCCAGTGAAAGCTGGTCGACCTTCAGGATCACCGAGCTGTCGCTCGGCTGGGGCAGCATCAGAT
>NZ_JBFUES010001646.1:0-947 GCF_056403875.1 Bradyrhizobium sp. P2_E8 | reverse complement strand
AGGTGGATCATCCGAGTTCGCTCGTCGCGCATTTCGGTGCCGATCAGCCGTTGTCGCTCGACTGCGGGGTCGATCTTTCGCCGTTCCAGATCGCCTACCAGACCTATGGCGAGCTCAACGCGGACCGCTCCAACGCGATCCTGATCTGCCATGCGCTGACCGGCGACCAGCATGTCGCCAATGTGCACCCCGTCACCGGCAAGCCCGGTTGGTGGGAAACATTGGTTGGTGCGGGCCGTCCGCTCGATCCGAGCCAATACTTCATCATCTGCGCCAATGTCATCGGTGGCTGCATGGGCTCGACCGGGCCGGCCTCGATCAATCCCGCGACCGGCAAAGTGTGGGGCCTGGATTTTCCGGTCATCACCATTCCCGACATGGTTCGCGCGCAGGCGATGCTGATCGACCGGCTCGGCATCGACACGCTGTTCGGGGTGGTCGGCGGCTCGATGGGTGGCATGCAAGTGCTGCAATGGACCGCAGCCTACCCCGAGCGCGTCTATTCCGCGCTGGCGATTGCCTGCTCGACGCGGCACTCGGCGCAGAACATCGCCTTTCACGAGCTCGGCCGCCAGGCTGTGATGGCCGATCCCGACTGGCACAATGGCGGCTATGCCGATCATGGCATCCATCCGCATCGTGGCCTTGCGGTTGCACGGATGGCTGCGCACATCACCTATCTCTCCGACGCCGCGCTGCATCGCAAGTTCGGCCGGCGCATGCAGGATCGCGAGCTGCCGACCTTCTCGTTCGACGCCGACTTCCAGGTCGAGTCCTATCTGCGCTACCAGGGCTCGTCCTTCGTCGAGCGCTTCGATGCCAACTCCTATCTCTATCTGACGCGCGCGATGGACTATTTCGACATCGCCGGCGACCATGGCGGCGTGCTGGCGAAGGCGTTCACCGGCATCAAGACACGCTTCTGCGTGGTCTCCTTCACCAGCGAC
>NZ_JBFUES010001645.1:0-948 GCF_056403875.1 Bradyrhizobium sp. P2_E8 | reverse complement strand
CGGTAACGCTCGGCAATCACTCCTGGGACCAGCGCGAGGCCCTGGTGTTCATCGAGCGCGCCGATCGCCTGGTGCGGCCCGCGAACTATCCGCGCGGCACGCCCGGCCGCGGCGCCGCTTTGGTCGAGACCAAGAACGGCAAGCATGCGCTGGTCGTCAACGCCTTGGGCCGCGTCTTCATGACTCCGTTCGACGATCCCTTTGCGGCGCTGGAGCGCGAGCTCGGCGCCTGTCCGCTCGGTGTCGCCGCCGATGCCATCGTCGTCGATTTCCATTGCGAGGCGACCAGCGAGAAGCAGGGCATCGGCTTCTTCTGCGACGGCCGCGCCAGCCTCGTTGTCGGCACCCACACCCATGTGCCGACCGCCGATCACCAGATCCTCACCGGCGGCACCGCCTACATGACCGATGCCGGCATGACCGGCGACTACGATTCCATCATCGGCATGCAGAAGGAAGAACCGCTGCGCCGGTTCACGTCGGGGATTCCGTCGGGCCGGTTCGAGCCGGCCGCGGGTGTGGCGACGCTCAGCGGCGTTGCGATCGAGACCGACGATGCAACGGGCCTCGCACTGCGCATCGCGCCGGTGCGCGTGGGCGGCCGGCTGGAGCCGGCGAAGCCCGCATTCTGGATGCATTCCTGAATTGACCCGGGAGTCCGTGATGCCGAGACTCGTTGCCATCCTGCTGTTGCTGCTGCTCTCGAATGATGCGCTCGCGCAGATCATGAGCAAGCCACGGCCGCCAGCCCAGGGGGCCGTGTCTCCTGCCGATATCGCGGAACGGCTGGAGAAGTCTGCCAACGAGACGGCCCGAATGGTGCCAAAGGCGGCGCGGGGCTCGGCGATCGATTTCGCTTGGCCGATGACTGCCGAGGAGTACGCTGCGACTGCAAAGCATGTGCTCGTGCTCGTGAGCGTCGTGACCCAGGATGCAGCGGAGCTCCCC
>NZ_JBFUES010001644.1:0-950 GCF_056403875.1 Bradyrhizobium sp. P2_E8 | reverse complement strand
CTCCAGGGCGATCGACGCCTTGCGTCGCGCTCGCGAATTGCCGTCAGGAAATAAGCGCACGGCGGCAATGCGCAGGGCGGCGATTCTTGGAAATGCCGCCGAAATCCACGCGTATTTCTCGGCAACGAAGGCGCCGAAGCAAGATCGCGACGCCGCTGAAATCCCGCCTTCGTGACGAAACGTTCCACTGAAATCAGGTCCGGCAGCCAACCCTCGTGATACAGTCGCCAACGCTCGAGATCGATCTCCGCACGGGTCAGCATCCCGGCGACGGAGAATCGCATGAGGATGCTTTGGCGGCAGAGAATGTCAGCCTGCGGCTTCTCCTTGCCCAGGCCGAGATCAACACGAGGGGTCTGCTCGCCAGGGCGGGCATCGATGCAAGGGAGCGAGAGACCTCCGACAAGCTGCAAAATCTGATCCTTGAAGAGCTGCACCACCGCATCAAGAACACGCTCGCGATCGTTGCCGCCATCGTCTCCCAGAGCCTGCGCAACCTGCAAGGTGTGGAACACGCACAGCAGGCTGTCGATGGTCGGCTATTGGCACTCGGCCGGGCGCACGATCTCCTTGTGCGGGCGAGTTGGTCGAGCGCCGACCTCGGGGCGGTCGTCCGCAGCGCCATCGAAGCTTTCGACGATCCCGCCGAATCGAAGTTCTCGATTTCGGGACCCGATATCCGGATCAATTCGGGTGCCGTGATCGCCGTCGCGATGACGCTCAATGAGCTTTGCACAAACGCCACGAAGTACGGTGCCTTTTCGGCTCCAAAGGGGGGCGTCGATCTCCACTGGACGATCGACCCGCAGACGCAACGCTTGCGCCTGACCTGGATCGAGAAGAATGGTCCGTTGATCCACTCACCCGCAAAGCGCAGCTTCGGAACGCGATTGATCGAGACGCTGGGTCGCCAGCTCCAGGGCGACGTGCAACTGACCTATGAGGAGAGC
>NZ_JBFUES010001643.1:0-952 GCF_056403875.1 Bradyrhizobium sp. P2_E8 | reverse complement strand
GCCGCATATCGGCATCAAGCTGCCGGCGGTGCTGGCGGCCGGCCTTGCGCTCGCCTGCAACGAGGCGCCGTTCATCGCCGAGATGCTGCGGGCCGGCGTGCTCGGCGTCGATCGCGGCCAGGTGACCGCGGGCCAGGCGCTCGGCATGACGCCGCGGATCCTGATGTGGCGGGTGATCGCGCCGCAGGCGATCCGCACCATGATCCCGGCTTTCGGCAACGAGGCCGTCAGCGCGCTGAAGAACTCCTCGCTGGCCTCCGTCGTCGCGGTCCAGGAGCTGACCTTGCGCTCGACCCAGCTTGCGTCCTCGACCTTCGACTTCTTCTCGATCTTCTTCGCCTCCGGCCTTTTATACCTCGTGCTGACCTTTGCCATCAGTGCCATCCAGCTCTTCGTCGAATGGCTGCTCGATCTCGATCGGGCCAAGGGGCGCCAGCGCAAGCTTGCCGATTACCTGCCGTGGCGCCGCGTCGATCTCGGCACCAAGCTTGAACTTGCCGCGATCGCCGTTGATGATCCGGAGCCCGCACCGGCAGAGCTGACCGCCACGCCGCCGCTGGCGCTGACCCGCGAGGAGCGCACCCGCCGCGCCGCGACCATCGCGCGCAACAACATCGCGGTCGAGGCCAAGGACCTCACCAAGCGCTATGGCGCCCAAAAGGTGCTCGATGGTCTGGACCTGACGGTCCGCGTCGGCGAGGTGGTGGCGCTGCTCGGGCCCAGCGGCTCCGGCAAGAGCACGCTGCTCCGCTGCGTCAATCATCTCGAAAACTGGGACGCCGGCACCGTGCGCGTCGGCGGCCGGCGCCTCGGCTTCGGCGAGAACGGCAAGCCGCTGTCACCCCGCGACCTCGCCAACGAACGGGCCAGCGTCGGCGTCGGCATGGTGTTCCAGCAGTTCAACTTGTTCGCGCACCTCTCGGCCAGGGAGAACATCGCCGGCCCCTTGCGC
>NZ_JBFUES010001642.1:0-952 GCF_056403875.1 Bradyrhizobium sp. P2_E8 | reverse complement strand
GGCATGTCCAGGCCCTGGGCAATGGCCTGGGCGAGAGCCGGATTGGAGTTGCCGGCGACAAGCTTGATGGAGCCGTTCTTGGCCGACATAGACGCTTCCTCCCGCGCTTTGCTGGATAGGACGTTCAACATCTGGGAATACCCACTTGAAGCACGGTTACGACGGGCGAGGAAATATCAGGCCGGGGGCCGCAATGGCAACCCGGGATGCTACTTTTCCCTTTGAAAATCCTGAGTCGGGCCAACGGCTTGGCCGCAACTTGAGGCCGTGGTTTAGCGGGGGTTATCGCTCGGCATAGCCGAGCGCCGAGGCCGGCATGTCCGGTGCCGGAGCCTCCGGGGTGACGCTTGCCACCGCCGGTCCGCGCAGGCCCGGAGYAGCGCTCGGCGCCTCCGGCGTCCCGTTGATCATGTTGGAAAGTCCGCTGAATCCGGCCTGGGCGATCTTCCGCAGCACGAGGTCGTCGGCGGCTCCCCAGGGATCGCGGCCCCCCTTGCTGGCGGTGGGTTCCTCGCCGGAGAGGCGCAGCGCCCGCTGCTGGTTGGCGTCATAGACGTCCCAGACCCAGGCGATCACGGTCCTGCCGCSCACGATCTGGGCGGAGAGGTAGCTGCGCACGCGGTAGGCGGCCGAACCCTCGCGGGAGACCACGGACAGGCTGCGCAGCTTGGATTCGCTGTCGAGCACGCCGACCATGCGGTCGAATACCTGGGGCGGGGGGCCGTCGATGGATTCGAAGGCGACCGTCGCGCCCGAGCCGGCGCTCGGCGCCATCGCATAGGAGTTGGCGGCACCACCACCGCCGGCGCAGCCGCCAAGCGCGGTCGCTGCTGCCAGCAACATGACCGCCAGCACGCGCGAACCCGCGCGGCCCAGGATGAATGACGCGTCCCTCATTATGGAGGGCAGCGATATCGTTAAAACGCATTAACGTCTAGGGCGGAGGCGACAC
>NZ_JBFUES010001641.1:0-952 GCF_056403875.1 Bradyrhizobium sp. P2_E8 | reverse complement strand
CGGCAAGCCGAAGATGGTTGTCAGCGACAACGGCAGCGAGCTCACCGGCAACGCCATCCTGACATGGGCTGATCAGAGCCGCGTGGCATGGCACTACATCGCGCCGGGCAAGCCCATGCAGAATGCCTTCATTGAAAGCTTCAACGGCCGGCTGCGCGATGAACTGTTGAACGAGACGCTGTTCATGTCGTTGGCCCAGGCCCGTGTCGCGCTCGGATGCTGGCGGGTCGATTACAACGAGGCACGACCACACTCGCAGCTCGGATGGAAGACGCCGTCCGAGTTCGCCTTCACCTGCCACCCGCGCCGGGAGCTGGCGCTGCGCTATGCCGAGGGCTCCGCGCCAGCTCCCGCCGCTGCCACCGCCCAACCGGGCAAATCCAACAGCCGGGGCGAACTCAGGACTGGATAAAACTTGGGGGCAAGGTCATCGGTCCACATCACGGATCGCGCTGATACTTGCAACTGTGCTTCTGTCGATACGCTACCCTATGCAGCGACGAGGCAGTGTATGACCGCGGCCTAACTCAAGGGTTTGTCTTCTTGAGACTATGGCGGCGAGCTCTCGCGGGAGCCAGAAGCGGCATTCCAAATCTGCCTCTCCGGCCTAACGCGTTCGCTACCGAATTGCATGCAGCCGCGTCTGACTTGTGCGGATTACGTCCGTCAACGATATGGGTGTTTGGTGTTGCCGCCGGAGAGCAGTAGCTTTACGCACCAGATGCTGCCCGCCGTCCAGGTCAATCGTCGCGAAGTCGGCGCGCCCATTGATATTCGTCGCGTCGGCTTCAATGGCGCCGCCGTATACGAGTCAATCACGTCGGGCAACGCGAATAATTTAGGCTCAACTCCGGCATTCCCGGAAAAATTCGCGCGATGGTGTTGTCGTCAATGATTTTTGCGCTCAACTGTACATTCGATGTCATGATGTCGTCTGCACACTTCGCAACCA
>NZ_JBFUES010001640.1:0-953 GCF_056403875.1 Bradyrhizobium sp. P2_E8 | reverse complement strand
ATTCGCAGAGTTCATGGCCATCCATTGCGGTGAGCGGCCGTAAGGATGGCAATTTCCGAAGCGAGTAGCAACAGGCCGTGGCCGGGCCTTTATGCGGCCCGTGGCGCCGGCGGATCCTGCAGATCAGGATCATCCGGCTCGGTGCCGACATAGTCGCGCGCCGGCAGCTTGAGAAGGCGGCCGATCTCGCCCGCGAGCTTGTCGGCCTCCTCGCGCCTGGTGAAGCTCATCAGGTTGATCGGCTCGGTGCCCTCGCTGCCGCAGAGATTGACGTCATAGGTCGTCAGATCCGCGTCGTAATCGTCGGTGATGCTGATGAAATGATAGTCGGCGAGATTGCGGTGCTTGCGAATATTCAGCGGGCCGAACTGGCTGGTGATGACGATCTGGCGCAGCGTCTCGTTGAGCACGACGAAATAGCGGAAGGTGAGCAGGATCAGGCCGGGGATACCGACGAGCAGCCCAAGGCCGGTGAACACCAGCACCGGCACGAGGTCATCGGCGAGCCGGCCGAAGCCGGAAAAATCCTGGCGCAGGCCGAGTGCGACATTCCAGAGCAGATAGCTACTCGCCGCCAGCAGCGGCAGCGACAGCAGCCGGCCGATCCAGGGCATGGGGCGGTCGATGCGGACCATGCCGCCATCCACTGTCATCGCGCCTGCCATTGATGGTCTCCTCACGAGGTCATGGCTTGGTCGGAGCGAGCGGCGGATTGGTTCGATGATCCGCCCCCGATTCGGAGCTGGTCCGGGTCGATCTCGGCTCGAAGCCGCTCGCCGACCTGCATCCGACGACGCGCAACGTGCTCAACGAGCTCGACACCAGCCTTGCGACCGGCTCGCTCCACCACGATGCGCCGGTGCCGTTCTTCCATTTCTATGGCGGCAAGATGCGACGAGATGTGCTAGGTGAAGGAAAGGGCGCTTGAACGACTGGAGGATCGGATGACGCGG
>NZ_JBFUES010001639.1:0-955 GCF_056403875.1 Bradyrhizobium sp. P2_E8 | reverse complement strand
TCTCCATACAGGGGAGCGAAGCGCCATCCGCGCCCGATCGCGCTCCCCGTGCCGCCCCTTTAGGAGCGGTCGGCTGTGCTTTTACGAAGGTTTAGTGACAGTCGGATGACAGCCTCAAGCAATTGAAATCGCTTGAGTTTCAGGCTATCGCCGGAGCCCTGACCTGGGGAAAGCAGGCGGTGAAAGTGGCGCCCTGTTTCGGCACGCTTTCGATCACAAGCCGGCCGCGATGCCGGTTAAGAATATGTTTCACCAGCGATAATCCGAGCCCGGTCCCGCCCTGCAAGCGGCTGTCGCCGACGTCGACCCGGTAGAACCGCTCGGTCAGCCGCGGCAGGTGCTCGGGCGCGATGCCGGGGCCGAAATCCCGGACCATGACCCGGATTTCCTGAGTTCCATCAGTGGCGGCGCCCGAGGTCAGAGACACGATGACGCGTCCGCCCGAGGCACCGTATTTGAGCGCGTTCTCGATCAGGTTCTCGAACAGGCGGAGCAGTTCCTCGCGGTCGCCCGCGATCATCACCGGCGGCTCCGGCAGATGGATCTCGACCTCGACCTGGCGCTCGCGCGCCAGCGGCTCGAGCCCGTCGGCGACCTGGCGGATGATCGGCAGCAGGTCGACCAGGGTGTCGGGCCGCACATGGGCCGACAGCTCGACCCGCGACAGCGAGAGCAGATCGTCGATCAGGCGCGCCATGCGGGTGGCCTGGTTGTGCATGATGCCGAGGAAGCGCTCGCGCGCCTTGGGGTCGTCTTTGGCCTGGCCCTGGAGCGTGTCGATGAAGCCGGACAATGCGGCGAGCGGTGTGCGCAACTCGTGGCTGGCATTGGCGACGAAGTCGGCGCGCATCTCCTCGACCCGGCGCAGCGGCGTCTGGTCGTGGAAGGTCATCAGCATGCATTTGTCGGCGCCGCCGAAGGTGGTCGGCACCGGCACCGGCGTGATGATCAGCTC
>NZ_JBFUES010001638.1:0-957 GCF_056403875.1 Bradyrhizobium sp. P2_E8 | reverse complement strand
ACGCAACGCTCCATCCGGGCTACGAAGCGCATCGCTCGGAGGGACGCTCATTCATGAGGCGTTCACGTCGCCGTCCCTAATTTAATCTTGGGAGCGACCGCAAGTGAACAGCCGAATGAACAGCGGTGGCGCGAGACGCTGCGCCGCAATGCGGCTGTGCGGGTTGAGGGAGAATTCCATGCTGAGGATTTTGGGTGTTGGGACAAGCCCGCTACGCTTGCTCGGGCTTGCGGCCGTTGCCACGCTGATGCTGTCGGCCGGGACTGCGCGCCGCGCCGAGGCGATGACTCCGATCAATCCAACGGCGCTGCCGGCGGCGAAGGCCGCAAGCGACGATCTCGTCACGCAGGTTCGCCACGGCGGCGGCGGACATGGCGGTGGCGGACATGGCGGAGGTTTTCACGGCGGCGGCGGCTTCCGTGGTGGCGGCGGACATTTCGGCGGCTTCCATGGCGGCGGCTTCCGCGCCGCACCCGCCTTCCACGGCGGTGGCATTCGCTACGGAGGAGTTCGCCACTACGGCGGAGGCGGATTTCATCGCTACGGAATCTATCGCCCGCATTATGGCTATCGCCACTTCCACCGGCGCTATTATTACGGCGGCTACTATCCCTACTACCACTATCCGCGCCGCTGCCGGATCATCTGGACCTATTACGGCCCGCGCCGCATCTGTCGCTGGCCCCATTGGCACCGCTGGCACTATCCGTACCGTTATTGGTGATGTGAGTTAGCGCCGTCATTCCGGGGCGATGCGAAGCATCGAACCCGGAATCTCGAGATTCCGGGTCTGGCGCTTACGCGCCATTCCGGAACGACGTCGGTATTTGGATGGCCTAGAGCCAATCCTTCAGCTTCCACGACGAAGCCTTCCACCGCATCAAATTCTCGATCTTCCACTGCCTGAACATCGCCGGCGGCCAGCGGCTGAGCTTTGAGGTCTCCTCGACCTCGGGC
>NZ_JBFUES010001637.1:0-959 GCF_056403875.1 Bradyrhizobium sp. P2_E8 | reverse complement strand
GTCGAGGTGACGATCAACCGCAGCAGCGCGATCGGCAAGGACGATCCCGCCGGCGTCGCCGACATGGTCATGGAGGCCGCGGTCTCGACCATTCTCGACATGGAGGACTCGGTCGCCGCGGTCGACGCCGAGGACAAGGTGCTGGTCTACCGCAACACGCTCGGCCTGATGAACGGCACGCTCTCGGCCGACTTCGAGAAGGGCGGCAAGACGCTGACGCGTTCGCTCAACGCCGACCGCAGCTACAAGACGCCGGACGGCAAGGGCGAGGTCAAGCTGCACGGCCGCAGCCTGCTGCTGATGCGCAATTGCGGTCACCACATGTTCACCGACGCGGTGCTGGACGAAAAGGGCGAGGAGATCCCGGAGGGCCTGTTAGATGCCGCCGTCTCCGGCCTGCTCGCCATCCACGACCTCAAAGGCAACTCCAAGGTCAAGAACAGCCGCACCGGCTCGGCCTATATCGTCAAGCCGAAGATGCACGGCCCGGACGAAGTGTCGTTCACGTGCGAGATTTTCGACCGCGTCGAGAAGATGCTCGGCCTGCCGGAGAATACGCTCAAGGTCGGCATCATGGACGAGGAGCGGCGCACCACCGTCAACCTCAAGGCCTGCATCCAGCGCGCTTCCAAGCGCATCATGTTCATCAACACCGGCTTCCTCGACCGCACCGGCGACGAGATCCACACCTCGATGGAAGCGGGCCCCATGATCCGCAAGAACGAGATGAAGGCGCAGGCCTGGATCAAGGCCTACGAGGACTGGAACGTCGACATGGGCCTGATCGACGGGCTGCCCGGTCATGCCCAGATCGGCAAGGGCATGTGGGCTGCGCCCGACAAGATGGCCGACATGCTTCAACAGAAGCTCGCGCATCCGCAGGCCGGCGCCACCACTGCGTGGGTCCCCTCGCCGACCGCCGCGACGCTGCACGCGCTGCACTACCATCAGGTCAACGT
>NZ_JBFUES010001636.1:0-959 GCF_056403875.1 Bradyrhizobium sp. P2_E8 | reverse complement strand
GCCGCCGACCGCTCCTCCGCGCGCGGCGCGCAGCGAGCCGCCGGCACCACCGGCCCCGCCGCCGAAGCCTGCTCCGGAAAAGACCAGCTTTGAGAATCTCGAAGACGAGATGGCCTCCCTGCTCGGCCGTCCGAAGCCGTCTTCGTGAGGCTGCCGGCCCTCCCGCGTAGAGTTCTTTTTCTTTCTGTCCTGTTCAGTGCGGCTTCGCTCGCAAGCCTCGCGCATGCGCAGGACATCAGCATCAATCTCGGCGGTCAGGGTGGCGGCGGCGTCACCGAGCGCGCGATCCAGCTCATCGCGCTGCTCACGGTGCTGTCGATCGCGCCGTCGATCCTGATCATGATGACGTCGTTCACGCGCATCGTGGTCGTGCTGTCGCTCCTGCGCACCGCGATGGGCACGGCGACCGCGCCGCCGAACTCGGTGATCATCGCGCTCGCGATGTTCCTCACCTTCTTCGTGATGGGGCCGGTGCTGCAAAAATCCTACGACGAAGGCATCCGCCCGCTCGTCGCCAACCAGATCGGCGTCGAGGATGCGCTCCAGCGCGCCTCGGTCCCGTTGCGCGGCTTCATGCAGAAGAACGTGCGCGAGAAGGACCTCAAGCTGTTCCTGGATCTCTCCGGCGAGCCGGCGCCGGCCACTCCCGACGAGCTCGCGCTCCGTATCCTCGTCCCCGCCTTCATGATCTCCGAGCTGAAGCGCGCCTTCGAGATCGGCTTTCTGCTGTTCCTGCCCTTCCTGATCATCGACCTCGTCGTCGCCTCCGTGCTGATGTCGATGGGCATGATGATGCTGCCGCCGGCAACCATATCGCTGCCGTTCAAGCTGATCTTCTTCGTTCTCGTCGACGGCTGGTCGCTGGTGGCGGGAAGCCTTGTGCAGAGCTACGGGGGATGAGGCGGACGTGGGTGATGCCAGCGACGCATCCCCACCGCCCCCAATGATAGCCTCCGGCC
>NZ_JBFUES010001635.1:0-960 GCF_056403875.1 Bradyrhizobium sp. P2_E8 | reverse complement strand
CCTGTCGAATATTGCACAAGCCATGGTCGTGACCGATCCCGACGGTGTCGTCTGGCAAGTCATCGACATGCATGAGGCTTGGAATGGAAAGCGGACGGGGGCAACGCGCACGACGACCTATCGCCATGTCACGCGAGACATCCGCGCGGTCGCTTGCAATGCCGGTGATCTCAAGAAAGTGACACAGGCCTTCAACGACGACCGCCTTGAGGACTTGTACAACGAGCCACACGATTACCGCGGCTATCTCGCCGAATATCCGCATCGCTGGCCCTACGCGCATCGAGAGAGCGATCCGATCAGCTTCGGYAGACAGGACGAAGGGATCACATTCCAGCACTTGGTGTTGCGTCAGCTGCGGGGGCGGGAATGGGAGCGTGACTACAGCCATCTCGGAGAATCTGAGACGCTCCTGATGCCCTGTACGGCATTGGTTCAAGCAGGCAATCTTCGATGGGATCGCAGGGGTAGATGGCAAGGTCCCGATGGTCAGGTCAAGGTCCAGGATCCTAGGTGGTGGTCCGATCGGTCTGCGGCTCTTATATGCCGGTTGGACTTCCTGGACCAGTTCCTGCAAACCCACGATCTTGCGCTGGTCGTCCTCAGCTCGCAGATGAAAATGATTCTCGGCCATGTCGATGGAGGCGGGCGTGTCACCGAGCAAGCTCTCTTTGTGCGCCATAATGGCAGGACGAGGCGAGTCAAGCGCAAGCTTGAGCGGGACTAGCCGAGACCTAACGCGGATGGATTTACGAGAGTCGATCCGCAGGCCCCGCCTTGGCCACCAAGAGCGCTAAGCCGAAAATCGATACTTCCGTTCTCTCAAGACCCCAAACCATACCTTGGCATCCGGGTCAAAGGTCGAGAATGGTATTTCATCTTCCACGTTAGATTCGTCGTCCATGGGCCTCTTCCCGACGGGACGCGCATTGGTGCAACGCCACGGATCGACTCACGGAC
>NZ_JBFUES010001634.1:0-960 GCF_056403875.1 Bradyrhizobium sp. P2_E8 | reverse complement strand
GGTCGAGCTCGACCGAGAGCAGCTTGAGCAGACCTTCGTGCACGGGATGGACGAAGCCCATGGCGAGCAGGACGAGCTCGGCATCCAGTTCGAACTCGGTGCCGGCAACCGGCTTGAACTTGTCGTCGACGCGGACGCAATGCAGCTTCTTGACCTGGCCGTTCTCGCCCGAGAACTTCTGGGTCAGCACGGCATATTCGCGGATCGCGCCTTCGGCCTGGCTCGAGGACGTGCGCATCTTCAGCGGCCAGTTCGGCCAGGTCAGGCCCTTGTTCTCGCGCTCGGGCGGGGCGGGCATGATCTCGAGCTGGGTCACGGACAGCGCGCCCTGGCGCAGCGAGGTGCCGATGCAGTCAGATCCGGTGTCGCCGCCGCCGATGACGACGACATGCTTGCCGCCGGCCAAAATCTCGGTGACGCCGTTCAGCGGCTCCTCGGAGACGCGGCGGTTCTGCTGCGGCAGGAAATCCATCGCGTAGTGGATGCCGGAAAGGTCGCGGCCGGGGATCGGCAGGTCGCGCGGGGCTTCCGCGCCGCCGGTCAGGGCGACGGCGTCATACTCGTTCAGCATCTCGCGCGGATCGACATTGCCGTCCGCGCCGACATGGCTGTTGTAGTGGAAGGTGACGCCTTCGCCTTCCATCTGCTTGACGCGGCGGTCGATGATGCCCTTCTCCATCTTGAAGTCGGGAATGCCGTAACGGAGCAAGCCGCCGGCCTTGGCGAACTTCTCGAACAGGTGCACGTCGTGGCCGGCGCGCGCGAGCTGCTGCGCACAGGCCATGCCGGCCGGTCCCGAGCCGATCACCGCGACCTTCTTGCCGGTCTTGACGGCGGCGACCTCGGGCTTCAGCCAGCCATTGTCCCAGGCGCGGTCGACGATCGCGCATTCGATGGTCTTGATGGTGACCGGGTTGTCGTCGATGTTGAGCGTGCAGGACGCTTCGCACGGCGCAGGAC
>NZ_JBFUES010001633.1:0-961 GCF_056403875.1 Bradyrhizobium sp. P2_E8 | reverse complement strand
CTCGACCGCGGCCAACATCTTCCTCGGGATGGTCGAGGCGCCGCTGTTCGTGCGGCCGTATCTGGCGCAGATGACGCGCAGCGAATTGTTCCTGGTGATGACCGGCGGCATGGCCGGCATCGCCGGCACGGTGCTGGTGCTCTATGCGACGCTCCTTGCTCCCCTCATCCCCGACGCCGCGGCGCATTTCGTCATCGCCTCGGTGCTGGGCGCGCCGGCTGCGATCCTCGTCAGCTTGATCATGGTGCCGGAGACATCAGACAAGCGCACCGGCGGCACGCTGGAGGATCCCGAGATGGAGGTCTCCGGCACGATGGATGCGATCGTGAAGGGCACGAGCGCAGGGATCGAGCTGCTGATCAACATCGTCGCGATGCTGCTGGTGCTGGTGGCGCTGGTCTACCTCGTCAACGCCATCCTCGGCCTGTTGCCGAATGTCGCCGGCGCTGCGATCTCGTTGCAGCGCCTGCTTGGCCTCGTCATGGCGCCGGTGTGCTGGCTGATGGGATTGCCCTGGGATCAGGCGGTGACGGCCGGCAGCCTGATGGGCACGAAAACGGTGCTCAACGAACTGATCGCCTATGTCGACCTGTCGAAGCTCGCGCCGGATGTGCTGGACACACGCTCGCGCCTGATCATGCTCTACGCGATGTGCGGCTTCGCCAACTTCGCCAGCCTCGGCATCATGATCGGCGGCTTGGGGGTGATGGCGCCGGAGCGCCGCGAGGAGATCAACGCGCTCGGGCTGAAGTCGATCGTCTCGGGGACGCTGACGACGTGTTTGATGGGGGCGATCGTTGGGGTGTTGGCGTAGCGAAGAGCCCGCAGCCCGGATGGAGCGCAGCGCAATCCGGGAAAGTGTGCGCCGTCGCAAGCAGCGGCCCCGGATTACGCTCCGCTCCATCCGGGCTACAAGGAGCTCGTCATTGCGAGCGAAGCGAAGCAATCCAGAAATGCATCC
>NZ_JBFUES010001632.1:0-962 GCF_056403875.1 Bradyrhizobium sp. P2_E8 | reverse complement strand
ATATGCTTGAGCGCCGCGTCAATCTGGACGGCCGGGCCGCAACCGCCGACGTGCCGCGGATCACTCTCGGCGGCCTTCGCATGGCCGCGCTCGACCTGGAAGCGACCGCCGACTTCATGATCGAGGCGACCGATCCGCGTCATCGCATCGGCCGTCCGTTGCACCTGACCTCGGCCAATGGCGAGGTGCTGGCGCGCTGCTCGACCGAGCCGGAGACCGAACGCCTGTTCCGCGCCGCCGACCTGATCAACGCCGACGGCCAGCCGCTGGTGGCGGCCTCGAAGCTGCAATCCTGGTTCCCGCTACCCGAGCGCGTCGCGACCACGGACCTGTTCCACGTCGTCGCGCGCAAGGCCGAAGCGGTCGGCCGCACCTTCTACATGTTCGGCGCCAGCGAGGACGAGAACGCCGCGGCGGTCGAGAACGTCCGGAAGATGTATCCGAACCTCAAGATCGTCGGGCACAGCCACGGCTATCTGCGCGGCGAGGCCCTGCGCGCGAAGGTCGAGGAGATCAACGCGCTCGCGCCGGACTATCTCTGGGTCGCGCTCGGCGTGCCCAACGAGCAGGCATTCGTGGAGCAGTACACGCCGCTGCTGACCAATGTTGGCGTTATCAAGACATCGGGCGGCCTTTTCAACTTTTTGTCGGGCAGCCGGTCCCGCGCGCCGCAATGGATGCAGAAATTCGGACTCGAATGGGCCTGGCGCACCTGGCTCGAGCCACGCCGCCTGTTCTGGCGCTATTTGACCACCAACCCCCGCGCACTCTATCTTCTCTTCAGCCGCAAACGGCCTTCCAATCGCTGAGAGAAGAGTAGAAGACGACATGACCGACCGACCGACCGTCCTCGTCACAGGGGGTGCGGGCTATATTGGCTCGCATGCCTGCCGCGCCCTGGCCGCCGCCGGCTATCAGCCCGTCGTTTATGACAATCTCTCGACAGGTCATCGCAGCTTCGT
>NZ_JBFUES010001631.1:0-962 GCF_056403875.1 Bradyrhizobium sp. P2_E8 | reverse complement strand
GGCCGGCTTCGAGAAGGAGCGCGACCGGCTCGACGGCATGATGAGCGGCCGGGGCGGCGCCATCGCCCGCATCTCGGATGCGACCGGCGGACCGTTGCAGGTCACCAACCGGTAAGCCGGCAACCGGCCGACATCGACCAGACATCTTCATCGACACGGTTGAACGGGACGCTTTCGGAGCGACGCCGCTTTACGGCGTCACAACGTCAAGTTTCGTTTGCCAAAGCCGCATGACGGGCGAATACTTTCCAAAAATGGGAGGTCACGCATGAAGAACAGGCTTGCCTGCGCAGCGGTCGTTGCTGCGATCGTCTGCACCACGAGCGCATCGGCCCAGACAGTACCGGCGACTTGGGAGGTCAAGAAACTCGTCCCCGGTTCGGCGTTCCATGGCGTGCATGGGCTCGGGGTCGACAAGGCCGGCCATCTGTTTGCCGGCAGCGTCGCCGGCGCCATGCTCTACGAGGTGGACATCGCCGGCGGTACCGCCAAGGTTGCAATCCCTGCTCCGATCGGGATGGCCGACGACATCGCATTCGCGCCCGACGGCACCATGGCCTGGACCGGCTTCCTGACCGGCGATCTCTATTCGCGCAAGGGCGACGGCCCGATCAAGAAGCTTGCCTCCGGCCTTCCCGGCATCAATTCGCTGGCCTTCCGCAAGGACGGCAGGCTCTACGCCACGACCGTTTTCCTCGGCGACACGCTCTACGAGATCGACGTCGAGGGCGTCAAACCGCCGCGCCAGATCATGGAGAAGATGGGCGGCCTCAACGGCTTCGAGTTCGGCCCCGACGACAAGCTCTACGGTCCGCTGTGGTTCAAGGGACAGGTCGCAAAAGTCGACGTCGACAAGGCCGAGCTGACCGTGGTCGCCGAAGGTTTCAAGATCCCGGCCGCCGTGAACTTCGATTCCAAGGGCAATCTCTGGGTGGTCGACACCGCGCTCGGCCAGTTGGTTC
>NZ_JBFUES010001630.1:0-964 GCF_056403875.1 Bradyrhizobium sp. P2_E8 | reverse complement strand
GCAAAGCGTAGTGCAGGTCCTCCCCGAACGGGATCGCCGAGAGCACGGTAAACGCGCGCGCCTTTGCTTGCCAGTGCACGTCAATGGTCCTTTGGACGGGCGGCTTCGGCAGCGGCCTGTCTGGACGAAGAGGGAAGGCGCGATTTCCATGTCCGCAGCCCGTTCTCCTCGAACATGATGCGCGAGCAGCTATGTCCCTGCTGTTCCAGCGCCGCGATGAGCTGGTAGCGTTCGAACGGACGGACGAAGAACATGAAGTAGCCGCCGCCGCCGGCGCCCAGCAGCTTGCCGCCGACGGCGCCGTTCGACTTGGCGAAATCGTAGATGGCGTCGAGCTCGCCTGAAGAGATCTTGGAGCTGAGCTTGCGTTTGGCGTGCCAGGCTTCGTCGATGAGGCGTCCGCAATCCAGCAGCCGGCCGCGAAGGAGATGCTTGCGGATCTCGCGCGTCACCTCCTTCTGCTTGGCAGCGGCGGTCACCGCGTCGGCCGTCGCGTGCTGCGCTTTCTGGTCGCGATGGATCGCGCCGGAGTCATGACCTGCGCCGCTGTAGCAGAGCACCAGGCTCTCCTCGAGCTCGGCAATAATGTTGGGGTCGAGACGCAGCGGTACGATGGTGTTCTGGTCGGAGGAGAACTCCATGTGGTTGAAGCCGCCGAACACGGTGGCATATTGATCCTGCCAGCCGCCGGGAATGTTGAGCATCAGCCGCTCGGCCTGGAACGCCATTTCCGCGATCTCGTGGCGATCCCATTGGTCGCCGCGGAATTCGTTGAAGCAGCCGATGATGGCGGAGGAGACCACCGCCGAGCCGCCGAGGCCGGAGCCGACCGGGAAGTCGGCGGAGACTTCGAGCTCGAACCCGTAAGTCGGCTTGATCAGGCGCACCACCGATTTGATCAGGGCGAGATCGCCGCCCGTGCCGAGCTCGGCGAGACTGCCGGCCTCGACCGTGCGGCGAAAGT
>NZ_JBFUES010001629.1:0-965 GCF_056403875.1 Bradyrhizobium sp. P2_E8 | reverse complement strand
GTCGTAGGCCTTGAGGAAGCGCTCATAGTCCTTGATCGAGACGCAGCCGTTGGAATCGCCGCGCGGCCCGAGCATGTAGTTGTGGGTGAGAAGGCCGACGCGGCCGAGCGCGCTGGTGCCCTCAGTCGGAGTCAGGCGGAGCGCCCGGACACCATGGAACAGTTTTTCGCGCGGCTTCAGATCGTAGGTCGCCGGCGGGGTCGCCCCCACCATGCGCTGGTCGACATGCTGTGGATCGTCCATCAGCGGGCCCATGCCCGAATGCGCCTCCAGCGCGACGCCGCTCGGCAGGTAAAGCGCCTTGGCCGAGATGTCGTAGACCGCCGTGCGCGAATCGTAGCCGAGGGCGCCAAGATCCGGCGCCCTGCCGAGCAGGCCGCTGTCGGGCGTCAGCGAGGCCAGCTTGATCTTGTCGGTGAATTTTTCGAAGAAGTTGCGGTTGTCGACCTTGGGGCTGGTGTCGGCATAGGCCTGGCTGGACGCGATCTGGGCCGAGAAGTCCGCCTGCACCGGCCGCGAACGCGGCATCGGGATGGCGTCGGCGCGCTGCGAAGGCTGCCGCTCGTCAACCGGCGGCCGGTCATCCTCGGTCAGGATCGAGCGCCAGTCGTCGCCCTGGAGTCTCTGGGCCAGCATCGCCTTGGCATCGCGCAGCTTGAGCTGAACCGCATTGAGGGCGGAGCGCTCCAGCGTCCGCAGGCCGATCTCGCGGGCGGCCGGGCTGCCAGATGCCGAAGCAAAACGGTCCTCGAACGAAGGGGCATTGGCCGGCGGCAGCGCGGCGGAAACCAACGGGGTCGAGTCGCCCATGTCGGCAACCCAGGCGGCGGCACCGAGCGACAGCGCAACGGCGGCCAGAGACAGCAATAGCGTCTCGGCTCGCCCGATACGGCGGCGCGACAACAGCCTCTCGGCTCTTGCGGTGTCGGAAACCATCAGATCCCCAAATCGACCCCGGGGGACCC
>NZ_JBFUES010001628.1:0-967 GCF_056403875.1 Bradyrhizobium sp. P2_E8 | reverse complement strand
GGTCCGAGCCTGTCGAGAAAGGTCGAATCATCGTCGTCGATCCTCGCCGCACCGTCACGGTCAACGCCTGCGAGGTCGAGGCGGGCAAGGACAACGTCATGCATCTCGGCTTGAATTCCGGGACAGATCTCGTCCTGTTCAACGCCTGGATGACCTACATCGCCGACAAGGGGTGGGTCGACAAGGCATTCATCGACGCCTCGACCACGAACTTCGATCAGATGCGCAGCGCCAACAAGGTGTCGCTGGAGGACGCCGCCAAGCTGACGGGACTGACGGTCGATCAGATCCGCAAGTCGGCGGAATGGATCGCACAGCCGAAGGCCGGCAACGCGCGCCGGCGCACCATGTTCGCCTACGAAAAGGGCCTGATCTGGGGCAACGACAACTATCGCACCAACGGCGCGCTGGTGAACGTTGCGCTCGCAACCGGCAACGTCGGCCGGCCCGGCGGCGGCTGCGTCCGGATGGGCGGTCATCAGGAAGGCTACTCGCGCCCTTCCGATGCGCACGTCGGCCGCCCCGCCGCCTACGTCGACAAGCTCCTGATGGAAGGCAAGGGAGGCGTGCATCACATCTGGGGGTGCGATCACTACAAGACGACGCTGAACGCCTTCAAATTCAAGCAGAACTACAAGAAGCGCACCGACATGGTGAAGGACGCCATGATGACGGCGTCCTACGGCGACCGCGACGCGATGGTCAAAGCCATCGTCGACGCTATCAAGAAGGGCGGGCTGTTCGCCGTCGATGTCGACATCGTGCCGACCAAGATCGGCGAGGCCTGTCACGTTTGGCTACCGGCCGCTACCTCGGGCGAAGCCAACCTCACCTCCATGAACGGCGAGCGGCGGATGCGGCTGACCGAGAAGTACATGGACCCGCCAGGTCAAGCGATGCCGGACAGCCTGATCGCGGCCCGCATCGCCAACAACATGGAGCGGGTGCTGCGCGAGCAGGGCAAGGC
>NZ_JBFUES010001627.1:0-967 GCF_056403875.1 Bradyrhizobium sp. P2_E8 | reverse complement strand
GACGAACGGCGCTGACAGGTTCGTCTCGCCAGCAGGTTTCCGGCTCCGTCGACAGGGCTGGGAAAACCGGGGCGAAATGGCGGGCCGTGCGTACGGCAAAACCGTGTGGTCCTGGCCGTCGTTGCTACGGTCAAGCTCTTGCGGAGGCGGCAGTCGCGTCAACCGGCGCGATGCCGGTGAATTCCGCGAAGGCGAGGGAGGCCAGAACGAACTCGGCTCCCGGGAGAGCACGGCATAAGCCGTCCGACCACTGCGCAGGGAAGGCCGAGTGATTGGCTACACCTGTATGCTGCTGTGCGGTTCTTCCTGCGTGTGCTTTTCGCGCAGCGGACCGCGGGTGCCAGCTGGCACCCGGCCTTCCCTGCGCCCTCTTGGCTTAGAGGGTAGAGCGACGAAGCAAAGCTCGGGTGAATTGCGCCGCGAGGCTGCGAAGGCGTGTCTGTAACCACACACTCGCTGTCATCGCCCGGCTCGACCGGGCGATCCAGTATTCCAGAGACGGCTGTGATGGAGCCGAGAGGCCGCGGTGTACTGGATTCCCCGCCTTCGCGGGGAATAACAGTTGTAYTTGGAGGACGAAGTCGATGCCTCATACTCCGTCATTGCGAGCCCCGCCTCTTCATCGCCTCGCCATCCACCACTTCCGGCGCCATCGCCGACCATGCGCTGGACGCGAACTGCCGGCGCCATGTCACGATCACCACGGCGGCCGTGGTCACGAACAGCACCCAGGGGCTGACGAACCAGCCGAGATAGCCGAGCGCGAAGAAGAAGGCGCGCTGGCCGCGGTTGAAATGACGGCCGGCGGATTCGAACAGGCGCGTGGTGCGGATGACATGGGCTTCGGCCGCTGGCGTGTCGCGCTGGGTCGCCGGCGGCATGCCGCCGAACAGGATGGCGACATAGTTGAACAGGCGATAGGCCCAGGCGAACTTGAAGAAGGCGTAGACGCAGATCAGCACCAGCC
>NZ_JBFUES010001626.1:0-967 GCF_056403875.1 Bradyrhizobium sp. P2_E8 | reverse complement strand
ACTGTTAACCCTAATGGCCGGTTAACGCCGGGAGCCCCCTCACGGCGGCGTCTGCGGCGGCACCTCTCCGCCGAGACCGAGGTCGAGGCCGAGCGCCTTCACCTGCTCGTTCAGGTCCCGCAGCAATTGCAGCCTTTCCTGCGCCTGCGCCTCGACATCGACGTCCGTGCGCGGCATCCCGGGCCATTCGCGCCGGAGGTCGTCGCGATGGACCAGACGCTTCGCCCGAAGCTCGTCAAGCCGAAGCGGATCGATGCCGAGCACGCCGGCGGATTGCCCGATCAGCCGGCACAGCAGCACGGTCACCGCGGCAACCGCATCGGCCTCATGCTTGCGCCCGAACCTCGAGAACTTGGCGTCGAGATCGGCCCAGACATGGGAGGTGACGAGATAGGCGTGGAGCGCATTCGCCCAGTCCGGCTCGCCGCATGCATAGAATGCGCGGCGCATCAGGAGCCGGCGAGCCAATGCGGCGACCTGATCCCGCTTCAGCGTCGCGATTGAAGCGATCTCGATTGCCGACTGGACGGCCGGGTCGCGGGAATAATCCCGCTGTGCCGGCAACCAGATGATGCCGCCCGGCAGGTTAGAGTCGAGCAGGCGGAAGCCGCCATCGTTGCGCGGCCGCGAATAGCGCGCGATCGCAAATCCATGTTCGGAGTTGCCTGCATCGGACATTGGACCGAAATGGACGATGTTGAAGCCGGCATCGTCGCCGCCCTGCCCGGTCGAGGACGGACAGGACAGCACGTAGATCGTGCGCCAGAACGCTTCATCGCCCCTGCTCCGCGTCGCACGCGGATCCGGAATCGAATAGCGGGTCAGCCCCTCGACATGGCGGTGACCGTGCAGGACGAGATCGACGTTGAGCGAGGTGGCCGCTTCGAGGAAGGTCGCGGGCGCGGCGAGATACATCAGCGGTTCATCGGGGCTGCCGAGAAAGCGCTTTCCTTCGCCGGTCGCCTGC
>NZ_JBFUES010001625.1:0-968 GCF_056403875.1 Bradyrhizobium sp. P2_E8 | reverse complement strand
GATGCAGCGTGCCGACTTCGTCGAGCTGTTCGAGATCATGAAGGGCCTGCCCGTCACGATCCGTTTGCTCGATCCGCCGCTGCACGAGTTCCTGCCGCACACCCACGCCGAGGTCGAGGAAGTGGCGCGCGCCATGAACACCGACCCGCGGCGCCTGGCCGACCGCGCGCGCGAGCTGTCGGAGTTCAACCCGATGCTCGGCTTCCGCGGCTGCCGTATCGCGATCGCCTACCCTGAGATCGCCGAGATGCAGGCGCGCGCGATATTCGAGGCGGCGGTCGAGGCCGAGAAGCGCACCGGCAAGGCCGTGGGCCTCGAGGTGATGGTGCCGCTGATCGCCACCAAGATGGAGCTCGACCTCGTCAAGGCACGCATCGACGCTACCGCACAGGCCGTGATGCGCGACACCAACACCAAGCTCGCCTATCAGGTCGGCACCATGATCGAGCTGCCGCGCGCCTGTCTGCTCGCGGCCGAGATCGCGGAGAGCGCCGAGTTCTTCTCGTTCGGCACCAACGATCTGACGCAGACCACCTACGGCATCAGCCGCGACGATGCCGCGAGCTTCCTCGGCACCTACGTGTCCAAGGGCATCCTGCCGATCGATCCCTTCGTCGCGCTCGATCAGGAAGGCGTCGGCGAGCTGGTCAAGATCGGCGTCGCGCGCGGCCGCAAGACACGGCCCTCGCTCAAGGTCGGCATCTGCGGCGAGCACGGCGGCGATCCCGCGTCCGTCGCCTTCTGCCACAATATCGGCCTCGACTACGTCTCCTGCTCACCCTACCGCGTGCCGATCGCCCGCCTCGCCGCGGCGCAAGCCGCGCTCGGCAAGGCGGTCGCGAGCCAGGCGTAAGCGACGAATTGAAGTGTTGATGCGAAGAGGCGGGGCCAAACCCCGCCTCTTTTCATTTTGCGCTCCACTCTCGCCACATCGTCATTGCGAGCGCAGCGAAGCAATCCAGAATCCC
>NZ_JBFUES010001624.1:0-971 GCF_056403875.1 Bradyrhizobium sp. P2_E8 | reverse complement strand
TCGGGCTTGAGCACCATCAGCATGCGCTCCTGGCTCTCGGAGAGCATCATCTCGTAGGCGCTCATGCCGGTCTCGCGGGTCGGCACCGCGTCGAGATCGAGGTCGACGCCGAGGTCGCCCTTGGCGCCCATCTCGACGGCCGAACAGGTCAGGCCCGCCGCGCCCATGTCCTGGATCGCGATGACGCAGCCCTTCTCCATGATCTCGAGGCACGCCTCGAGCAAAAGTTTCTCGGCGAAGGGATCGCCGACCTGCACGGTCGGGCGCTTCTCCTCGGACTTGTCGTCGAACTCGGCCGAGGCCATCGAGGCGCCATGGATGCCGTCGCGGCCGGTCTTGGAGCCCAGATAGACGATCGGCATGTTCACGCCGGAGGCGGCCGCATAGAAGATCTTGTCGGCGTCGGCGAGGCCCACGGCCATCGCATTGACGAGGATGTTGCCGTCATAGCGGGTGTGGAAGCGCACTTGGCCCCCCACCGTCGGCACGCCGAAGGAATTGCCGTAGCCGCCGACGCCGGCGACCACGCCGGAGACCAGGTGCCGGGTCTTGGCATGCTCGGGCGCACCGAAGCTCAGCGCATTGAGGCAGGCGATCGGGCGCGCGCCCATCGTGAAGACGTCGCGCAAAATGCCGCCGACGCCGGTGGTCGCGCCCTGGTAGGGCTCGATGTAGCTCGGGTGGTTGTGGCTCTCCATCTTGAAGACCACGGCCTGGCCGTCGCCGATGTCGATCACGCCGGCATTCTCGCCGGGGCCCTGGATCACCCAGGGCGCTTTCGTCGGCAGGCCACGCAGATGGATGCGCGAGGATTTGTACGAGCAATGCTCGTTCCACATCGCCGAGAAGATGCCGAGCTCGGTGAAGGTCGGCTCCCGCCCGATCAGCTTCAGGATGCGCTCGTATTCGTCGGGCTTGAGCCCGTGGGCGGCAACCAGTTCGGGGGTGATCTTGGGTTCGTTCTTCATGGA
>NZ_JBFUES010001623.1:0-976 GCF_056403875.1 Bradyrhizobium sp. P2_E8 | reverse complement strand
TCGTTGTCCTTCGGCAGCAGCGGGTTGAAATAGCCGAGACGCTCGATGAAGCGGCCATCGCGCGGGAAGCGCGAGTCGGCGACGACGACGTGATAGACGGGACGCTTCTTGGTGCCTGCGCGGGCGAGGCGGATAACGACGGACATTCAGTTCTCCTTCAAAGTACAGTTTGTTCGGTTGATTGGTATTCCGCGTTGCGCGGGACCGGTGCGGTCCCCCGCGACGAATTCCTCATTTCTTCTTGCCGGGAAAACCGCCGAGCCCCGGCAGGGTCGGCTTGCCGCTGAGGCCCGTAAGCCCCGGCAAATTCGGTAGGCCAGAGCGAAGACCGGGCGGCAGATCCTTCGGCAGGCTGGGCAGGCCCTGCCCGCCGCCACCCTGCATCTTCTCCTGCATTGCCTTCATCTCTTCGGGCGAGGGCATCTTCATGCCGCCGCCAAAGCCCATCGCCTGGGCGATGCCGGCGAGCGGGCCGCGCTTGCCCGAGCCCATGGCCTTCATCACGTCGGCCATGTTCCGGTGCATCTTGAGCAGCTTGTTGACCTGCTCGACGCTCTGGCCGCTTCCCGCGGCGATGCGCTTCTTGCGGCTGGCCTTGAGCAGGTCGGGATGACGGCGCTCGTCGCGCGTCATGGAATCGATCACCGCGACCTGGCGCTTCAGGATCTTGTCGTCGATGCCGGCGGCCGCGATCTGGTTCTTCATCTTGGCGATGCCGGGCATCATGCCCATCAGCCCGCTGATGCCGCCCATGTTCGCCATCTGCAACAGCTGCTCGCGCATGTCGTTGAGGTCGAACTGACCCTTGCGCATGCGCTCGGCGGTGCGCGCGGCCTTTTCGGCGTCGATGTTGGCGGCGGCACGTTCGACCAGCGACACCACGTCGCCCATGCCGAGGATGCGGCCGGCGATACGGTCGGGRTGGAAATCTTCCAGCGCGTCGGTCTTTTCGCCGGTGCCGATCAGCTTGATCGGC
>NZ_JBFUES010001622.1:0-977 GCF_056403875.1 Bradyrhizobium sp. P2_E8 | reverse complement strand
CGATAGGGCGCCGTGTCGTTGGGGTTGCCGATCACGACCACGCGGGTGCCGGGATCGCAGACGCCGGCGAGATCGTCCAGGCCCTCCAGGATGTCGCGCGTGCCGTCGGATTCGATCACGATCACGTTCGGCGTCGGCATCGATTCATAGACTTCGATCGCCGCGGCGAGGCCGCCTTCCTTGGCGGTGACATGCGCCTTGGCGAGCCGGCGATCCTGCCCGGCCGCCGTCACTGCGGCGAGCGTCTGGTCGGTCTCGCAAAAGGCTTGCACGGAAATGCGAGGAACCGGCGCAATATGCTCCTCGGGGTGCCGCGGATGATCCGCTTCTTCGTCGTTGACGCTCGTCATCTGCCTGTATCGCTGAGCTTGGCCTTGTCGGCCTCGGGGTTGGGAGTCGCGACCGGCGTGCCCTTGCGATAGCGTTCGAAGGCCATGTCGCGACGTGCGGTATAGACCGGCGTTTCGGCACGCGGCTGCTCGAGGTCGGCGGGATTGTCGATCATCGCCGCGAGATTGCGCTGGCTGGCGCAGCCCAGATTGAAGTACGGGTGGTTCTCGTTGTAGCCGGGGTCGAGGATGGACGGACCGATGTCTTCGGGCCACAGCCCGCAGGGGCCGGCGACCGCGGCGATGCGGGAATAGCCGAGGCGGATGGTGGGCAGCAGTCCGGGATCCTCGGGCCGATAGGGATGCTGGACGATGGCACGCGACGGCACGCCGGCGGATGCGAGCACGGAACGGATTTCCCGATAGGTCGCCGCGGCGGCACGCGAATTCGCGGCGTCGATCGGCACGTCGACGACGACGGACCCGGTGCCTTCGCGCACCCAGTCCCGGGCGATGCCCGCGACGTCGGACTGCTGTGCGGCCGAGAGGCCGCCTCGCGCCTTGCCGACGAAAATCACGATCGACTTCTTGGCTTCCTGCACCGCGATCGGATGGCGCTGGCGGTAATCGGTCGGCACCGTCTGGGTG
>NZ_JBFUES010001621.1:0-980 GCF_056403875.1 Bradyrhizobium sp. P2_E8 | reverse complement strand
GTCCTACGGCATCGTCGCCGGCTGGGGCAAATACCTGCGCGACGTCGCGATCACCGGCAACGTGATCCGCAAGGCGCTGGCCGGAATCGGCGTCTCCGTGGTGCCGGGCGCCGGCACCGCGCTCGTCAACAACAACATGATCTCGGAGACGCCGCGCGGCGCCGTGGTCGGCCTCGATCACGCGCGCGCGGTGACGGCGGATCTGTCGGCGGACGGCGCACAGCGCTTTGCGCAGGTGGTGATCGGCGGGAACGCGGTGCGGCGGTAGGACATACTCGGTGTCGTCCTGGACAAGCGAAGCGCAGATCCAGGATCCATAACCACAGGATGGGGTTATGTGGGCGGTACCGGCCGCATCGTCCTATTGAAATATCCCGCGGTATGGGTCCTGGCGTTCGCCAGGACGACGGCGGCGCGTTCGGCCGGGGCCAGAGCTTCAGAAGCTAGAACGTATTCCGCAGCAGCGGGTACTTCGCCTCGATGCCGTCGAGGCTGAGGGTGAATTCGACGACGCGCTCGGGGGCGGCGACGATTTCGGCGGCGGGTGGGGCGAACTGCGGCAGAAGCATTGCCATCGCAGCAGGCGCCGCGGGCGGTGCCATCGCGGCAGGCGCAGCGAGCGGCGCGAGCGGGGCTTCGGTCACCTCGGCGAGAACATTCGGCGTCGGGGCGAGCTTGACCGGCACGGCGGTCTCGGGGGCGATGTGGACGGCCTTCGGCTGCAACATCTTGGGCTGCACGGTCTGCGCCTGCTGCTCACGCGGAAACACGCGGGGCATCGTCGCCGGCGACCAGCCGAATGCGGAGGTGACGCTTGCGGCCGCCGCGGCGACGTCCCCGCCGGTGGCGATGGCGCGCCAGGTCTGGACGGCGCGCTTGGCTTCCTGGATGTTTTCGAGGAATGCGATCTCGGAATGATAGCGGCGCCAGCGTCCGGTCTCGAACATTTCGGAGAGATGCTCGAGCCGCTGTTCGGCGAG
>NZ_JBFUES010001620.1:0-989 GCF_056403875.1 Bradyrhizobium sp. P2_E8 | reverse complement strand
GGGTTGAACTGTTCGCCGGCGCGGATGTTGACGGGCTTCACGCGATAGGGGAGCCCGAGTTCCTCCAGCATGATCGAGATTTTCCAGCCGTTCGGCGTCGGCGCATAATAGAGATCGATCATGACCTTTCCGTTGGCCTTTCCTTTGGGCCTTCCCTGTCGTCGCCGCTGGAATAGAAAGCGACTTTTGTTGTTCTGTACCTTGACGTTAGGACATGGCAGGAAGAGGCGCAACATAACCTGCCGGGAGGGCCGCCATGCTGTTTCCAACCACAATCGCCGGCTCCTTGCCGAAGCCCGAATGGCTCGCCGAGCCCAACATGCTCTGGGCACCCTGGAAGTCGCAGGGCGACGAGCTCTTGCGCGCCAAGCGGGACGCGACACTGATCTGGCTGAAGATCCAGGAGGACGCCGGCATCGACATCGTCACCGAGGGCGAGCAGGCCCGCCAGCATTTCGTGCACGGCTTCCTGGAGAAGATCGAGGGCATCGATTTCGCCCACAAGGTCGAGATGGGCATCCGCAAGGACCGCTACAAGGCGATGGTGCCGCAGGTGGTCGCGCCGCTCCGGCTCAAGGGCCGCGTCCATGCTTTTGAGGCGTCCGTCGCGCGTACGCACACCAGGAAGAAGCTGAAATTCACACTGCCCGGCCCGATGACCATCATCGACACGATTGCCGATCGCTACTATGGCGACCGCGTCAAGATGGCCTTTGCCTTCGCCGAGCTGCTCAACGAGGAAGCCAAGGCGCTCCAGGCCGACGGCGTCGATCTCGTGCAGTTCGACGAGCCTGCCTTCAACGTCTACATGGACGAGGTCAACGACTGGGGCATCAAGGCGCTGGAGCGGGCCGCGCAAGGCCTGAGCTGCGCCACCGCCGTACACATCTGTTACGGCTACGGCATCAAGGCCAATACCGACTGGAAGGAGACGCTCGGCGCACAGTGGCGGCAATACGAGCAGATCTTCCCCGCGATCGACGCCAGCC
>NZ_JBFUES010001619.1:0-993 GCF_056403875.1 Bradyrhizobium sp. P2_E8 | reverse complement strand
ATCCAGCATCTGGCCGGCATGAAGGACTCCAAGGTGATCGTCGCGATCAACAAGGACGAGGMCGCGCCGATCTTCCAGGTCGCCGATTACGGCCTGGTCGCCGACCTCTACCAGGCGGTTCCGGAGCTGACCGCCGAACTCGGCAAACTCGGCAAGTAAAAGACGTTCAAAACACCGGCCGGAGGTATAAACTCCGGCCGGTGTTGCATTTATGAGGCGTTTTCTTTGGCGTGGGGCACGCCGGGGGAGCGATCCAATCTAGGTTTCGAGCCCAGGTTCTGATTAAATCACGGTTCTGATCAAATCAGACCTCCCGGCTTGGGGGATAGACAGGCGCGATATGCGCGCCGTTCCGGTGGATGACATTATGGCGGCAGTGATCAAGAAGGTCGGCGTGATCGGCGCGGGTCAGATGGGCAATGGCATCGCGCATGTTGCGGCGCTGGCTGGCTTCGACGTGGTGCTCAACGACGTTTCGGCCGATCGCCTCAAGTCGGGCATGGCCACCATCAACGGCAATCTGGCCCGCCAGGTCTCCAAGAAGGTCGTCACCGAGGAGGCCAAGACCAAGGCGCTGTCGCGCATCGTGGCCGCCGAGAAGCTCGACGACCTCGCCGACTGCGATCTCGTGATCGAGACCGCGGTCGAGAAGGAGGAGGTCAAGCGCAAGATCTTCCACGAGCTCTGCGCCGTGTTGAAGCCCGAGGCGATCGTCGCCTCGGATACGTCCTCGATCTCGATCACGCGCCTTGCCGCCGCCACCGACCGGCCCGAGCGCTTCATCGGCATTCACTTCATGAATCCGGTGCCGCTGATGGAGCTGGTGGAGCTGATCCGCGGCATCGCCACCGACGATGCGACCTTCGAGGCGTCCAAGGAATTCGTCGCCAAGCTCGGCAAGCAGGTCGCGGTCTCCGAGGATTTCCCGGCCTTCATCGTCAACCGCATCCTGCTGCCGATGATCAACGAGGCGATCTACACGCTGTACGAAGG
>NZ_JBFUES010001618.1:0-994 GCF_056403875.1 Bradyrhizobium sp. P2_E8 | reverse complement strand
CTTCGTTCCGGTGTTCGCCCGCACCATGCGGATCGGGCTCTTGATCGTCGGCGCGAGCCTCCTCTTCAACATCCACGATGCCGACGATCTCATCGCCTTCTACGACAATGGCCACGGCCCGCTGGCGCTGTTGCCGCTCTGGGTCCAGGCTGTTCTATTCCTGGTCCTGTCGGATTTCATGCTGTACTGGCTGCACCGGTTGTTCCACGGCGGCGAGTTCTGGAAGTATCACGCGATCCATCACTCCTCGGAGGAGATAAGCTGGATTTCGGCGGCCCGCTTCCATCCCGTCAATCTCATGCTCGGCTCGATCGGGGTCGACGTCGTGCTGCTGATGGCCGGCATCTCCCCGAACGTCATGGTCTGGCTTGCCCCGTTCACGACCTTCCACTCGGCCTTCGTGCACGCCAACCTGAACTGGACCTTCGGGCCGTTCAAATACGTGCTGGCAACGCCGGTGTTCCACCGCTGGCACCACACCTCGCTGGAGGAGGGCGGCGACACCAATTTCGCCGGGACCTTCCCGCTCTGGGACGTGCTGTTCGGCACCTTCCGCATGCCGGAAGGGCAATTGCCGCAGGATTACGGCAAGGACGAAGCGACCATGCCCAAGGAGATCGCGGGCCAGCTCGCCTATCCGTTCCGCCGCTAGCACGACCGCGAAGGCCGCAAAGCGCCAGTCCGTTCAAACAATAGTCGGCGAATTTGCGGAACGTTCACGAATTGAGGGCAGGTTAGCGCGGTCGGGCACCGGCTCCGCTGTTATCTGATCGCTTCTGCCGGTTTGTGACGTCCCGGGAGTAAGAGTATGCGTAAAGAACTGCTGCGCCGCCATGCGCGCGTGTGTCTTCTGGTTGCGGCCGCGGTGCTGGCATCGCCGGCTGCCGGTCTTGCCGAATCCACCGCCGACACCATCGCCGTCAATGTCGATCAGGCCAAGCTGGTCCGGCTACCCGGCAAGGTGGCGACCATCGTGGTCGGCAATCCCCTGATC
>NZ_JBFUES010001617.1:0-994 GCF_056403875.1 Bradyrhizobium sp. P2_E8 | reverse complement strand
CGCCGATCGTGTACATGTTACCTGCAGGAACCCACCCGAGCTTCAGGGTGAAGATGTAGATGCCGATGAGGCCGAACCAGAAAGTCGGGACCGACAGGGCGACCATGGCGCCGACGGTCGCGCAGTAATCAAACAGGGAATAGCGGTGGGTGGCGCCGCGGATTCCGATCCAGGCACCGACCGCGATCGCAAATGCGGTGGACGTACCCATAAGCAGTAGCGTCGCCAGCAAGTGTCGACCAATCACCGCCAGCACCGAAGAGCCATCGCGGAACGAGTGTCCCCAATCGCCCTGGAGCAGCCGCCAGGCCCAATCGAGATACTGTATCCATAGCGGCCGGTTCAACCCGAGCTGCGTCGCCAGTCGCTCCACATCCTTCTGGGTCATGCCCGGATCGAGCCCGAACTGCGCGAGAGGACCGCCCGGCATGAGGTTGAGAACCGTGAAGCCGATGATCGAGACGATCACCAGCAGCACGACGCTCTGCGAGAGACGATTGAGCAGGAACCCGGACATTCGAGGCACCATGTTGGCGTTGCAGCACCACTCTAGCGCCGACCTCGGCCACAGCGGCCTCGGCCGGCAGCACATCAGCTCGCCCAATACCAGGCTAGCGCGTTCCAGGATTCCGTGCGCGTATTGCCGTTCGGCACGAAACCGTTGATCCCCTTCTTGAGGCCTTCGACCGCATTGCTCTGGTACAATGGAAGGAAGGGTAGGTCGCGACGGACGAGTTCCTGGACGCGAGAGTAGATCGCGCGCCGGGCTTCAGAATCGAAAGTGCGCGCGCCCTTGTCGAGCAGGGCATCGACTTCCGGATTTGTATATTGTGCATTGTTCGAGCCGCGACCGCCTTTCACTGCGACCGAACGCGAGTGCAGGCGATTGGTGACGTCCGGGTCGGCGCCGATCAGATACGAGCTGCCGACGATCACGGAATCGAATTGCGATTGCGTCCAGAACTCGCCCCACATCACGGCAGCGGGCAGGTTC
>NZ_JBFUES010001616.1:0-994 GCF_056403875.1 Bradyrhizobium sp. P2_E8 | reverse complement strand
ATCTACTTCACCTCCGACATCGAGAACGCGATCTACAAGGTGGCGAAGAAGTAGCCTCCCACCGAAGCGGCACCCGGTCGATGGAACCGGCACGCGGCTTCCCCGGTTAATGGAGGGGAAGCCGACAGCAGGAGGATCACCCATGAGGCGCCTCTCCCGCGACGACATCGTCAAGACCGTGGACCGGGCCGACGACGTCACCATCGCCCAGATCATTGGAACCGGCGCGACCGTCGACGAACTCGCGGAAGCGCAGGCCTGGCTCGCCAATGACGAGCCGATGATCAACGATCTCCGGCCACTCGCCCACGGCCGCGTCCGCGAGCTCGTGGACATCCTCAGCGAGATCGACGAGGACGGCGACGAGGACGGTCCGGCATCTAGCCCTGCGCCGACGGAAAACTAGCTCGCGCGCATCCGCGCGAACAATTCCGACGGCATCATGCCGAACATGTCGCGGAAGGCCGTGCTGAAATGCGCGGAGCTGGAAAAGCCGGCGCCATGCGCCGCCTCGGTCAGCGATTGCCCCTGTGCGACCGCCCGCGCGGCTGCGCCGATCCGGCTCCAGATGCGGTAGCGGCGGAGCGGCACACCCGTGGCTTCCTTGAACAGATGCAAAAAGCGCGAGGACGAAAGCCCGGCCTGGCGGCCGAGTTCGGCAAGCGTGTGCGAACCGCCGGGCTCCTCGCGCATCCGCCTTATGGCATCAGCAATTCTTGCATCCGGCTGCGCACTTGATCCGATTCCAAGTCTATCGCGGACGGCCTGCCGCGCTTCGTCAGATTCGAGGCGTCGCTCGGCGATGTCGCCGAACAGCGTGACAACCGCTCGCTCGTCGATCATGTCGAACGCGGCCCTCGATCCGACCTCCTTCATGCGTGAACGAAGCGCCTCGATATCGCGTCCGAAGGGATCGACATAGAGGAAGGCCATCCGTCCGGCATCCACGCGCAGATGGTGCAGGCTGTTGGGCATGATCAGCACGCTGCGCGTC
>NZ_JBFUES010001615.1:0-997 GCF_056403875.1 Bradyrhizobium sp. P2_E8 | reverse complement strand
GTCGTGTAGAGCGCGATGAAGTAGCTGATCATCTGGTCGGCGGCGCCCCCGACGAGTGCCGGTGTGATGTAGTAGCCGAGTGCCAGGATGAAGACGAGCAGGCTTCCCGCGCCGATGCCGGGCAGAGTTTGAGGCAGGTAGATCCGCAGGAAGGCGGTGAGCGGCGGCGCACCGAGCGAGGCAGCGGCACGCATGTAGGCAGGCGAGATCGCCTTCATGCTGCTGTAGAGCGGCAGGATCATGAACGGCAGGAGAACGTGGGTCATGGCCACGCAGACACCGAAGCGGTTATAGATCAGGCGCAACGGCTGGTCGATGATGCCAAGCCACTGAAGGCTGTCGTTCACGACGCCATTGCTCTGCAACAGCACGATCCAGGCGCAGGTGCGGACCAGAAGCGACGTCCAGAACGGCAGCAGGACGAAGATCATCAAGAGGTTCGACCGGCCCGGCGGCAGTGTCGCCAGCAGGTAGGCGACCGGGAAGCCGAGTATCAGGCAGAGTACCGTGACGCTGAAGCTGATGAGGAAGGTGCGGCCGAAAACGTCGCGGTAGATGGCCTGATCCGGCGGGGCTGCGACGATCGCGCCGTCCGCGTTCCGCGTCAGGTCGAGCGCCGCAAGAAGGTAGAAGCCGGTCACTGGGCCGCCGGCGTTCTTGATCGTCGTCCAGGTGGCGCGTTCGCGCCAGGCCGGGTTGATCTTGCCCAGCGTCTCCTTGGCCGCCCCTCGCTCCGGCACCGCCTTCAGATTGCGTGCCGTGCTGGTCRGGATCGTGCGGAAGCCGTTCAGCGCGTAGTTGAGCCGCTTGGCCGCGACGGCGATGGTGCCGGAGGTGCGGGCCGCCAGGATGTCGCCTGCCAGCGCAGCAAAGGCCTCTTCGTCCGGCAGGTCCCTGCCGTCCCAATTGGCGAGAGCCGCGACTGTTTGCGGCAGAATCTGACGCACCTCCCTGTCATCGACCGCGCGCCACAGCATGCCCGCGATGGGCCCAGCGA
>NZ_JBFUES010001614.1:0-999 GCF_056403875.1 Bradyrhizobium sp. P2_E8 | reverse complement strand
CAGGAACACCACGAACACCGACAGCGCCAGCAGGAACGGCGCCTGCGAGCCCGACAGCTTCTCCTGGAGCGACTGGCCGGTCCATTCATAGCCGAAGCCGCGCGGCAATTTGCCGGCGAGGCGCTCCATCTCGGCGATGGCGTCGCCCGAGGTGAAGCCGGGCCTGGCTTCGCCGGAGATGCGCACCGCCGGATAATAGTTGAAGCCGGCGATCTGCGTCGGGCCGCGCGCCCATTCCACCGTGGTGAAGGAGGAGAACGGCACGAGCTGGCCGCGGCTGTTCTTGACGTTGTAGTTGAGGATGTCCTCAGTGCGCATGCGGTCGCGGGCGTCGGCCTGCACCACGACGCGCTGCATGCGGCCGCGGTTGGGGAAGTCGTTGATGTAGTTCGAGCCGAGATTGGTCGAGATCGTGTTGTTGATGTCCTCGAAGGTGACGCCGAAGGCGCCGGCCTTCTCGCGGTCGATCACGAGATTGACCACGCCGGCCTCGGGCAGACCCTCGACATAGACCTTCTGCAGCACCGCGCTGGCATTGGCCTCCGCGATCAGCTGGTCGGCGGCGCGCATCAGGGCCGGATAGCCCTTCTGGCCGCGGTCCTGGAGACGGAACGAGAAGCCCGAGGAGTTGCCGAGATTGTCGATCGGCGGCGGCTGCAGCGCGGAGATCTTCGCGTCGCGGATCGACGACGACAGATCCCGGTTGATGTCGGCGACGATCGCGGCCGCCGAATCCTTCGGCCCGCGCTCGGACCAGTCCTTCAAGGTGATGAAGGCCTGCGCGGTGTTCATGCCCTGACCGGAGAAGCTGAAGCCGGTGAGGAAGGTCACGTTGTCGACGCCGGGCCGCTGCGCCAGATATTTTTCGACCTTCTCGATCACGGCTTCGGTGCGGGGGTAGGACGAGTCCGACGGCGTCTGCACGTCGGTGGTGACGAAGCCCTGGTCGTCGACAGGCAGGAAGCCGCCGGGCAGGTTGACGAAGGCCCAGGACAGGCC
>NZ_JBFUES010001613.1:0-1003 GCF_056403875.1 Bradyrhizobium sp. P2_E8 | reverse complement strand
ATTTACCCCCTTCGCCTTGATTCCCATCCCCGCCGTCGATACGGTCCCGCGCGATTCATCCCCCCGCGAGAGCCTGATCTGACGATGGACGACTCATTGCCCGCCCACATGCGCCCGGAACGCTCGTTCCAGGGCTTCATTCTCGCGCTCCAGCGGTTCTGGGCCGAGCAGGGCTGCGTGATCCTGCAGCCCTACGACATGGAGATGGGCGCGGGTACCTTCCATCCGGCGACGACGCTCCGCGCGCTCGGGCCCAAGCCTTGGAACGCCGCCTATGTGCAGCCCTCGCGCCGGCCCAAGGACGGCCGCTACGGCGAGAACCCGAACCGGATGCAGCACTACTACCAGTTCCAGGTGATCATGAAGCCGTCGCCGCCGAACCTTCAGGATCTGTACCTGAAGTCGCTCGCCGCGATCGGCATCGATTCCGCCGTGCACGACATCCGCTTCGTCGAGGACGACTGGGAGAGCCCGACGCTGGGCGCCTGGGGTCTTGGCTGGGAGTGCTGGTGCGACGGCATGGAGGTCTCCCAGTTCACCTACTTCCAGCAGGTCGCGGGCTTCGAATGCGCGCCGGTCGCGGGTGAGCTCACCTATGGGCTCGAGCGTCTCGCGATGTATGTGCAGGGCGTCGACCGCGTCTACGACCTCAATTTCAACGGCCGCGACGGCGACGCCAAGGTCACCTATGGCGACGTCTTCCTCCAGGCCGAGCGGGAGTACTCGAAGCACAATTTCGAAGTCGCCGACACCGCGATGCTGTTCGAGCAGTTCAAGATGGCGGAAGCGGCCTGTCGGAAATATCTCGACGCGGGCTGGAAGGACGGCAAGCGCGAGGCGCATCTGATGGCGCTGCCGGCCTATGACCAGTGCATCAAGGCAAGCCACGTCTTCAACCTGCTCGACGCCCGCGGCGTGATCTCCGTGACCGAGCGGCAGAGCTACATTCTTCGCGTGCGCGAGCTGGCCAAGGCCTGCGGCGAGGCCTGGATACATACTGAAG
>NZ_JBFUES010001612.1:0-1008 GCF_056403875.1 Bradyrhizobium sp. P2_E8 | reverse complement strand
CGCCTATCGCGACACGCTGGTCGCGACGCTGGGTCTCAAGGACGTCCGCTCGATCAAGCCGGCGGAGGAGACGTTGTCGCGCGAGGATCCCGAGCGCGACCTCTGGTTCTCCGATCCCGACGCCTGCTGCCGCATCCGCAAGGTGGAGCCGCTGGCGCGCGCGCTGAAGCCGTTCGATGCCTGGATCAACGGCCGCAAGCGCTTCCAGGGCAATGCGCGCGCCGACATTCCGGTGGTCGAGGACGACGGCACGCGGCTGAAGTTCAACCCCTTCGCCAACGTCTCGCGCGAGGAACTCGATGCGATTTTCGTCCGCGCCAAATTGCCGCGTCATCCACTGGCTGCCTCCGGTTTCCTGTCGGTTGGGTGTATGCCTTGCACCAGCAGAACGGCCGAAGGCGAGGATGCGCGCGCCGGTCGCTGGCGCGGCCGGGCCAAGACAGAATGCGGCATTCACACGATGAAGACTTCGTAGCACAGTCAGGCTGCGACGCCGCGAACAAGAAAATCCGGTTCCGTTGACTTAAGCGCGTTTCGCCCCGAGTTATGCCTGCCATCGATGACGCCGATGTCGTCGAGGTGAATGGAGATGGACATGCTGCGCCGTATCGCTCCGCTCGTGGCAGGACTGCTTTGGGCAAGCTCGGCTCTCGCCGCCGACATCAACCTGTTGAACGTGTCGTACGATCCGACGCGGGAGCTGTATGCCGAGTTCAACAAGGCGTTTGCGGGTGCCTATCAGAAGGAAACCGGCAAGAGCGTCGAGATCAAGCAGTCGCATGGCGGCAGCGGTTCGCAGGCGCGCGCGGTGATCGACGGATTGCAGGCCGATGTGGTGACGCTCGCGCTTGCCTATGACATCGATGCGATCGCGAGCAAGGGCCTCACGACGGCCGACTGGCAGAAGCGTCTGCCGCAGAATTCATCACCCTACACGTCGACCATCGTGTTCCTGGTGCGCAAGGGTAATCCGAAAGGCATCAAGGACTGGGACGACCTGCTCAAGCC
>NZ_JBFUES010001611.1:0-1008 GCF_056403875.1 Bradyrhizobium sp. P2_E8 | reverse complement strand
GCGAGGAGGTCTACCAGATCACCATCGGCGGCCGCGCCGACGAGGGCGCCGCGCTCGGCAATCTGATCGGCCCCGGCGTCAAGTTCGACGAGGTCGCCGACGTCGTCGAGGACATTGTGGAAGCCTATCTCGCGCTGCGCGAGCGCCCGGAGGAGCTGTTCATCGACACGGTGAAGCGCCTCGGCGTCGAACCCTTCAAGGAGCGTGTCTATGCCACTCGTTAACGGCGGAAAAATCGTCGACGACAGCTTCGTCAAGCTGGCCGTCGACACGCCGCTGCCCGAGGGCGGCGACATCCTGGTGCCGGCCGAGCGCTTCGTCGGTGAGGCGGATGCGTTGCTCAAGCGTGCCGGCAAGGTCGGCGTGATCTGGCCGAACAACCGCGACATCGATGAGCTCGTGCCGTATCTCGGCAAGGTCGCCGCCGTTGCGCTGGTGTTCCCGAGCTTCCGCGACGGACGCGCCTACAGCCAGGCGCGGCTGCTGCGCGAGCGCTACAACTATCGCGGCGAGTTGCGTGCGACGGGACAGGTGCTGCGCGACCAGTTCGTGTTCATGCTGCGCGCGGGCTTCGATTCCTTCGAGGTCAAGAAGCAGGCCGATGCGGAAGCCTTCATGCAGACCGCAAAGCGCTATTCGGTGTTCTACCAGCCGACCGGCGACGGCCGCATCACGGCGCTGCACCGGCGCATGCAGTTGCGTCACTCGGAAGGTGTCGGCACGTGAACGCCATTGCGCCTCAGCTATCTCCGGTGTCCGTTTCCGCGCTGCCCTCGGCCGAGGAGCTCGATCGCGCGTTGCGCGACGCCTCGCCCGCGGAGATCATCGCCGCGGCCCTGAAGACGGTCGGCCGCGACAAGCTTGCGGTGGTGTCGTCCTTCGGCACGGAATCCGCGACGCTTCTGAAGGTGATGGCGGACGTCGACCCTGCGATCCCCGTGATCTTCCTCGACACCGGCTGGCTGTTCGAGGAGACGCTCGCCTATCGCGACACGCTGGTCGCGACGC
>NZ_JBFUES010001610.1:0-1012 GCF_056403875.1 Bradyrhizobium sp. P2_E8 | reverse complement strand
GTGTCGGAGGATCTCGCCTACCAGATGACCAAGCTGGTCTATGAGTCGCTGCCGGAATTGCAGAATGCCCACGCGGCCGGCAAGGAGATCAAGCTCGAGACGGCCGCCACCGGCAGCCCGGTTCCGCTGCACCCCGGCGCGATCCGCTATTACAAGGAAAAGGGGCTGATCAAGTAATCAGCTTTCGTTATCGGACGTCATGGCCGGGCTTGTCCCGGCCATCCACGTTCTAAGGCTAGGCGAGAAAGTCCGTGGATGCCCGGGACAAGCCCGGGCATGACGGTCTGGAGACGCTGTGCAATGTTATAAGCGTTGGACGGTTGGGGACATATCGATGTTGCAGGCAGAGGGCTCCGAGGCGCCCATCAAGGTCGAGTTCGACAATTTCGAGCATGGTTTCCCGGAGGGCTTCGGCCCGGGCTGGTGGGGCCGTCTCGCCTACTGGATCGGCATCGCCTTTGCGACTTTCCAGCTCTATGTCGCCGCCTTCAACTATCTGCCGAGCCAGGTGGTGCGTGGCGTCCATGTCGGCTTCCTCGTTCTCCTCACCTTCGGCCTGATCGGCAATTTCACCGCGAAGAGCGATGTCGGCCGCGCGCTCGGCTGGGTGATCGGCGGCGCCGGCTTCTTCTGCGGGCTCTATCAATGGATCTTCTATGCCGATCTGATCGCGCGCGATGGCGATCCGACCAGGCTCGATCTCGCGGTCGGTACGCTGCTCGCAGTGCTGATCTTCGAGGGCACGCGGCGGCTGATGGGCGCGGCGCTGCCGCTGATGTGCGGCGCGTGCCTGCTCTACTGGTTCTTCGGCCAATATCTGCCGTCGCCGCTCAATCATCGCGGCTATGATTTCGACCAGATCGTCACGCATCTGTCGTTCGGCACCGAAGGCTTTTATGGCGTGCCGATCTACGTCTCGGCGACCTACATTTTCCTGTTCATCCTGTTCGGCTCGTTCCTGGAGCGCGCCGGCATGATCCAGCTCTTCACCGACGTTTCTCTTGGGTTATTT
>NZ_JBFUES010001609.1:0-1013 GCF_056403875.1 Bradyrhizobium sp. P2_E8 | reverse complement strand
TTAGGGAACTGTCCCTGGCCGGGCCCGTGGGCCCGGACATATGGTGCCCACCTACTTTCGTAGGRAACTCCGGGATCGAGTGCTTCAACGGCGTCCGCGGCTTCGCACTTTTGTTTGCTTGGTTTGTGCTTGTCGAAATTGCGTCCCCGACACGCTTGCGGTTCAATCAAAGTCCCGGTGTCATGCCCCGGCTTGACCGGGGCATCCAGTACGCCGCGGCGTCTCGGTTCTTGCAACTGGCGTCTCTGGAATACTGGATCGCCCGCTTTCGCGGGCGATGACGGCAGACGGGCTCTGCCTTCGGGGGAAAGCGCGCATGTCCAATTCCAAAGCCGAACTCCGTGCCAAGGCCCTCGCCAAACGCGACGCGCTGAGCGAGAAGAAGCGCGCCGCTGCGGCCACCAAGCTCGCCAAGCGCGGGCTGCCATTCAAGCTGCTGCCCGGCAGCATCGTCTCCGGTTATTCGCCGATCCGCAGCGAGATCGATCCGATGCCGCTCTTGAGGAAGCTCGCCGAGGAGGGCGCAAGGCTGGCGCTGCCTTGCGTCACCGCGCGCGGCCAGTCGCTGGTCTTCCGTATCTTTCATCCGAGCGACCGGCTGATGCTGGGTCCGCTCGGCATTCCCGAGCCGTCGCCGGCCGCCGCCGAAGTCATCCCCGACATCATGCTGACGCCGCTCGCGGCCTTCGACCGCCTCGGCCACCGCATCGGCTACGGTGCGGGGCATTACGATTTCACCTTCGCGCACTTACGCAAGACCAAGCAAATCGTCGGCATCGGTCTTGCCTTTGCCGCGCAGGAGATCGAGGCGGTTCCGGCACTATCCCACGACGTCGCGCTGGATTATGTGCTAACGGAATCGGACGTGTTCGATTTCCGGAGTTCTGAAGTTGCGCATTCTCTTCGTGGGTGATGTCGTCGGTCGTAGCGGTGCTAACGGAATCGGACGTGTTCGATTTCCGGAGTTCTGAAGTTGCGCATTCTCTTCGTGGGTGATGTCGTCGGTCGTAGCG
>NZ_JBFUES010001608.1:0-1015 GCF_056403875.1 Bradyrhizobium sp. P2_E8 | reverse complement strand
CCGCTTAGCGGCGACGGAACTGACCACCGCGCTGCGCGCCACCCCGCGGCGGTCCGCCGGATGATGCGGGACGTTCGTCCTTGTGGCGGAAAATCAGTCGGCCCTTCTCGAGATCGTAGGGCGACATCTCCACCGTCACGCGGTCGCCCGCGAGCGTCTTGATGCGGTTCTTCTTCATCTTGCCGGCGGTGTAGGCAACGATCTCGTGTCCGGCATCGAGCTGCACGCGGTAGCGGGCGTCGGGGAGGATTTCGGTGACCAGTCCTTCGAACTGGATCAGCTCTTCCTTAGCCATGAATGTCTCCAGGTCGTGGACGGCTAGTGCGAGTAGGGTTTGCGGGTCGATTGGCCGTTCGGCCGACTCTCGCGGCGCAAAAAGGCAACGCCTTGTATCCCATCAGACGTCCCAGCGCTATGCGCGGAACGCTGTTCCGGACGGTCGGTCGGCGAAGAATGCATCTTACCGCCGGAGCGGCGGCGACGAGACCCCTTGGAGGCCTTCGGGCCGCTGCCAGGCCTTCCTTCAACATGCCTTCCGTCGCCATGCCGGCCTTCACCGGGCCGTCCATCACCCTGCTTGCCGGCGCTATGGTGGCGTCCGTCGGCATGCCTTTCGTCGGCACGCCGTCCGTCACCGTGCCGTGCGCCTTGCGGACGCTGGCCCGGGCGACCCGGCCGGCCCTGTCGTTGCTGCGGCGAGGGAGGACCTGCATCGCGGCGACCGGCATCGGTGCGGAGGTCTTCGCGCGTCAGCGCCACCTTGATCAGCCGCTCGATGTCGCGGAGATAGCTGAGCTCCTCGCCGCCTGYGACCAGCGAGATCGCGGTGCCCTCTGCGCCGGCGCGCGCGGTGCGGCCGATGCGGTGGACGTAGGTCTCGGGCACGTTGGGCAGGTCGAAATTGATGACGTGGGTGATGCCGTCGACGTCGATGCCACGAGCGGCGATGTCGGTGGCGACCAGCGTGCGGATGTCGCCGGAGCGGAACTGGGCGAGCGTGCGCTCGCGATGGTTC
>NZ_JBFUES010001607.1:0-1015 GCF_056403875.1 Bradyrhizobium sp. P2_E8 | reverse complement strand
CCTCGTCATTGCGAGCGAAGCGAAGCAATCCAGAATCCCTCCGCGGAAATAGTCTGGATTGCTTCGTCGCTTCGCTCCTCGCAATGACGGAATGCGCGGAGCCAGCGTCGCCTCACACCAGCTTCGGCTCTTCCACCGCGACTGCATCCCCCACGCCGATCTCGCCGCCGGCGATCACCTCGGCATAGATGCCGCAATCCATGTGGCCGAGATGGCGCGAGAGCGTCGGCGGGATTTCGAGGTCGCGCTTTGCGGTCTCCGGATCGACATTGGTGGCCGGGCAACGGACGATGCGCTTGACCACCTGCAGCCGGGCCTGACCGATCGCGAGCGTCTGGCCGACGAGGTCGAGCTCGGACCAGGCCGGCCAGCCCTTGACGTAGAGATTGGCGCGGAAGCGCAGGGGGTGGACTGCGGTGCCACCGAGCATGGCCTCGATCGCGCGGACGCTGTCGAGATTGATGATGGACACGACCTTGCGGGCGACGTCGGAAAAGCTGTGGTTGCGGCCCGACAGAACCTTGGGCGGGCCCTTCAGCTCGGGCTGGAAGTTCTCGCTGAAGTAGCGCTCGATTGCGGCGCGCCCGGCGGCGGTCTCCAGATCGCCGCTGGCGACGATTTGGCCGTCCTTGCGGATGGTCAGGCGGTTGGTCGCGTCCTCGAACCGGCTGTCGAGGGAAGCCAGCCGCTCATTGCGCGCCAGCATCAGAAACTGGATCTTCGGCTTCCAGGCCGGCGCCTCGGGATCGAACCCGCTGGGGCCGTTCTCGATGGCGTAGCGGCGGTCGGCGGGCAGGGTTTCCCCTCGCCGCAAGGCGACGCGGGGCAGGCGCTCCGGCGTCAGGCCTTTGATTGGATAGCGATAGAGATCGGTGATTTCGGCGGTCTGGCTGGCTGTCATGCCGCTACTTAGGGGATTCGACCTGCTGGCGCCAAGCCGGCCAAACAGCGCACGAAATTGTGAACTCGCCTCTTTCGCTCCCCCAAGCCGCTTCCCACATTTGCCTCAGGCGGC
>NZ_JBFUES010001606.1:0-1017 GCF_056403875.1 Bradyrhizobium sp. P2_E8 | reverse complement strand
CTGACGAGCAGGGAGCGCATCCCGCGCTGGTTCCTTCCGGTCGAGGGCGACCTCCAATTGGGAGGAAGGTACCAGCTCAAGGGAAACGCGGGCGGCACCATCACGGCTTGCGCGCCGCCAACTCATTTTGCCGCGACGTGGGAGTTCGGTGGCGCCACAAGCTGGATCGATGTCGCGCTGGCGGCAGAACGCAGCCAGGCGCGCTTGACGCTTGAGCACACCGCGATGATCGAGGATCATTGGAATCAGTTCGGTCCGGGTGCGGTGGGGATCGGTTGGGACCTTTCCATTGCAGGACTCGAGCGATATCTCGCGACGGGAGCGGCAGTCGACCATGAGACGGCGGAGGCGTGGATGGGCTCGCCCGAGGGCAAGGCGTTCATGACGCGGAGCGGGGAGTATTGGCGCGCAGCGCATGTCGCGAGCGGGGTCGATCCGGCCTTGGCGAAGGAGCGCTCGGATCGCACCATTGCCTTCTATCGCGGCGAAATGCCGCCCGATATCGCGCATCCCGGTACAGGAAGCTGATGCACATCTTCGAAGTCCTCGCCGATCCCGTGCGTCGTCGCATCCTCGAACTGCTCGTACCGAGGGAAATGGCGTCCGGAGAAGTCGTGGAGGCGATCGGGGCCGAATTCGGGATCACGCAGGCCGCCGTGTCGCAGCATCTGAAGGTGCTGCGCGAGAGCGGCTTTGCGACGGTTCGGGCGGAGGCGCAAAGACGGTTCTACGCGGTCGACGTGGCGGGACTTCAGGCGGTGGATGCGTGGATCGGTCAGTTCAGGAATTTCTGGGAGCCGAAGCTGGACGCGCTGGCGACGGAGATCGCGCGCGGCAAGCGGGAGCGGCGTAACGCGCCGATGACGAAACGGAGCGGCAAGAGGGCCTGATCGGGGAGACCAGCGTGCCCCGCTCATTGCCAAGCGCGCGGCGACGGTCACCTCGGCACAAATGCTGGATGTTGACCACGTGGGGCCATGATACGAGCGAGCTCTTCATCCGCTTCCGGAGCTTGCT
>NZ_JBFUES010001605.1:0-1021 GCF_056403875.1 Bradyrhizobium sp. P2_E8 | reverse complement strand
GCCTGAGACTTGCGACGATCAGGTCACCAACTGAATTTTTCGGCGTCATTACGGAGTTTACCAGCAGACGGGTCGATATGTTCGGGCAGCAATCGAAAGAACTGGCGGCATATCCGTTCTGGCGCATCGAGCCGCCCCGAGAGCTCACGGCTCTGCCGGAACGATAACTGCAAACCTGCTGCGGCAAAGGATGGACGCAAATGCGATCACGCACGCGCCGATCAACGTTGCTTGCTTTCGGCTGGGGAGCGCCGCTCACAACGAGGGAGCGTCAAGTCTCCTGAAGAACGCCTTGCATGGCGAAACATCGATCGGCCAAGTCATCGATCGGCCAAGTCTGGGAAATCAAGGGGTTACGCTGGATTTGGTAGCGGGAGAGGGACTCGAACCCCCGACCCCAGGATTATGATGCCTAGCGTCTAAGGGGTTGCGGCGGCCGCTCAGCGATTTTTAACCTTTTTTCACGGGAATTACCCCACTTTTTTCTTCCTTGAGCCCTCCTCCCCTTTCTTTTTCGGCAGATCCGTGGTGCCAATGTGGTGCCAATCGCCGGGAGTGGGGAGAAAGTCGTGGCTCAGATCCGGGTCAAAATCGACCAGACCATCATAGAGAAGGCATTCGAGGCCGCCCGATCTGGGGCAACTGGACGGGACATCTATGCTGATACCGAGCAGCGCAGTTTGACTCTGATCCGGCGGGGCCGCGATCTCGGCTGGTACGTCAAGACGCGGGATTTTACCCGCCGTTTGGGCGACGTGGCTAAGAGCTACAAGAGCAAGGATGCGTTACCACCTCGAGCGGCCCGGGAAGCCGCCGCTAGACTGCTGACGGAACTGCGCACCTCCCCAAAGGAGCGGGAAGAAACGGCTTCTACGCGGGTTTGGACCTGGGCGGACTGCGTGACCGCCCGCCTCCTCCTGCTGTCCGGAAACCGTGTAGTCGCGAGACGCATCAAGATTCCCTCGGCAGAAACCCTGTCCGACGTTCGATCGGCTTTCGGCATAGACCGAAAGACCGGCAC
>NZ_JBFUES010001604.1:0-1022 GCF_056403875.1 Bradyrhizobium sp. P2_E8 | reverse complement strand
CCCACCGCTGTCATTCCCCGCGAAGGCGGGGAATCCAGTACGCTGCGGCTTCTCGATTCAATCACTGGTGTCACGGAGTACTGGATCGCCCGGTCAAGCCGGGCGATGACAACGAGCGTGTTGCGCGGACCCGTTGGCTCGCAATGACGAGTTTGTGGCAACAGCCGCTGCCTAAATCGTCAGCTCTTTCCCCGTCACGCGCCGATACGCTTCCAGATACCTTTTGCTGGTCGCCTCCACCACGCTCGCCGGCAGCGGTGGCGGCGGGGCGTCGCCGTTCCAGCGGCCGGCGCGGCGCTCGACGTCGAGATAGTCGCGCAGCGGCTGCTTGTCGAAGCTCGCCTGCGGCTGTCCGGGCTTGTAGGCACTGGCCGCCCAGAAGCGCGAGGAGTCCGGTGTCATCACCTCGTCGATCAGGATGATGCGGCCGTCCTTGTCGCGGCCGAACTCGAACTTGGTGTCCGCGATGATGATGCCCTGCTCGCGCGCCAGCTCCTCGCCGAGCGTGTAGATCGCGCGCGTCATGCTCTCGAGCGTATAGGCTGTCTCGTCGCCGACCACCTCGCGCATCCGCGCAATCGTGATGTTCTCGTCATGCCCGGTCTCGGCCTTGGTCGCCGGGCTGAAGATCGCCGGCTCCAGCTTTTCGCTCTCGACGAGGCCCGCCTTCAGCTTCTCGCCCGCGAGCGTGCCGCTGGCCGCATATTCCTTCCAGGCCGAGCCGGAGAGATAGCCGCGGATCACGCATTCGATCGGAAACACCGTGGTGCGGCGGGAGAGCATGGCGCGGCCGAGAATTTCGGCGCGGTGCGGCTTCAGGGCAGGGACGGCCGCGATAATCTCGTCGGTGTCGGCGCTGATCATGTGATGCGGCACCACGCCTTCGAGCTCGTTGAACCAGAACGCGCTGATCTGGGTCAGCACCGCGCCCTTCATCGGGATGGTCTCGCCCATCACGACGTCGAAGGCGCTGATGCGGTCGGTGGTGAGGAGCAGCAGGCGGTCGTCGTCGACTCGTCGAC
>NZ_JBFUES010001603.1:0-1023 GCF_056403875.1 Bradyrhizobium sp. P2_E8 | reverse complement strand
GCCCAAGGCTGCTGAAGACCGCGGCTCCCAAGGCGGCGGATCTGATCGCGCCGGAGGCGTCGAGCATTTCGGCGCTCGTCGCCTATCTGGAATCTCCGGATGCGGCGCTCGGTTCCGATCCCGCTGCCGCGCGCGACCAGGTCCTGCGCGATAGCATTGGTTCCGCGGTGGCCGATGTCACGAGCAAGCTCGGGCCCGATTCATCGACCTGGCGGTGGGGCCGGCTGCACGTCGCGAAATTCGACCATGCCTTGATGCCGCTTGCCGACAAGGCGACCGCCGCGCAGCTCTCGGTCGGCCCGCTCGCCTATGGCGGCGCCGCCAATGTGCCGCGCGCGGCCACCTATCGCCGCGCCGATTACCAGCTGTTCGCCGGCGCCTCGTTCCGCATGGTGCTCGACGTCGGCAATTGGGATGCGAGCCGCACCATCAACACGCCCGGACAATCAGGCGATCCCTTCAGCGCCCACTATCGCGACCTCGCCCCGCTCTGGGCCGCAGGCCAATATGTTCCGCTGCTCTACAGCCGTTCGGCCGTCGAAGCCGCGACCGCGGAAGCGATCTCGTTGACGCCGAGGTGAGCGACTTGTTGGCCGGAGAGTGCCGGAAGAGCGCCGCCTGCATGGTTCGAGACGCCTGCTTAGGCGGGCTCCTCACCATGAGGGTCTAATATCTCGCCGCGAAACGCGACCTCATCCTGAGGGCCCGCCGCAGGCGGGCGTCTCGAAGGATGGGCCGCAAGCGAGCTGTTCGCCATGTCTTTCTGAGAGGCCCCATGACCATCCCCGACGGCTATTCCGACATTCCCGCCGGCAAGATCGCCGCGGTCGTCACGCATCTCGAGATGACCGCACCGCCCGCGCGCCGTGACGATCCGCCAGGCGCCTGGACCCTGCGCAAGGCCGACGCGCCCCCGCTCGATTGGTATCGCGACCTCCATCGCCGCGTCGGCGAGGAGTGGCTGTGGTTCTCGCGCGCCCGCATGAGCGATGCCGAGCTCGCCGCAATCGTCCACGCACCGGG
>NZ_JBFUES010001602.1:0-1024 GCF_056403875.1 Bradyrhizobium sp. P2_E8 | reverse complement strand
TCTCCAATGCGGGTCTCCAGGCGACCTGGTGCGCGCAGGGCAAGCAGGCCGCGGAATTCTGGGGCAAGCTGTTCAATGTCGAAGTCACCTGGTTCGACGGCCAGCTCGATGCGGTGAAGCAGCGCGCCGCGATCGACAACATGGCCTCGCAGAAATGGGATTTCGTCGCGATCCAGGCTTTCGGGATCGGCACCCTCACCCAGCCCGTGCAGAAGATGATCGATGCCGGCACGCCCGTGATCGACATGGACACGCTGATTGCCCCGCTCGACCAGATCAACGTCCACTCCTTCCTCGCCCCCGACAACGAGTTCATGGGCGCCTCGGTGACGCAGGCGCTGTGCAACGCCATGGGCGGCAAAGGCAAGATCATCATGACGCAAGGCGCGCTCGGCCATACCGGGGCGCAAGGGCGGGCGAAGGGCTTCAACAGTGTCGTCAAGCAATTCCCGAACATCGAGGTGCTCGACACCCAGCCCGCCGATTGGGACGTCTCCAAGACCGCGCGCCTCTGGGAAACCTATCTGACCAAATATCCGCAGATCGACGCGGCGTTCTTCCACAATGACGACATGGCGCTCGCCGCCGCCAACATCATGAAGGCGCGCAATCGCACCAACATCCTGATCGGCGGCGTCGACGCGATGCCGCCCGCGATCCAGGCGGTGAGCGAGGGCCGCATGTTCGCGACCGTGCGCAATCCGTCCTGCCGCATCCATGGCGGCGCGATCATCGCGGGCGTTTCCGCCGTGGTCGGCGGCGAGAAGAGCGGACAGGGCATCCCCAAGAACGTCGTCACCGACGGCCCGGTCGTGACCAAGGCCAACGCCGCCGGAATGCAGTGGATGCAGGATCACTTCCTGATCTGAGCCTCCAAGATCTGATCTGCAATGCGAGAGGATCGTTCGCCCATCCTGGAACTGCAAGGCATCACGAAGAGCTTCGGCGGCGTCGAGGCGCTTCGTGGTGTCGACTTCGCGCTTCATCCCGGCGAGATCCACGGTCTCGTCGGCGAGAACGGCGC
>NZ_JBFUES010001601.1:0-1028 GCF_056403875.1 Bradyrhizobium sp. P2_E8 | reverse complement strand
GCCGTCACGCCGCGGACCAAGGCGATCATGCCGGTGCACCTGACCGGGCGCATGGCCGACATGAACCCGCTGATGGCGATCGCCGACAAGCACGCTCTCGCCGTGATCGAGGACAGCGCCCAGGCAGTCGGTTCGACCTATGACGGGCGGATGAGCGGCACCATCGGAACGTTCGGCTGCTTCTCCGCGCATCCCCTGAAGAATCTCAATGCCGCGGGCGATGCCGGCTTCCTCGTCACCGCCCACGCCGAGCTTGCCGCACGAATTCGCCGCCTGCGTAATCACGGTCTGATCAACCGCAGCGACGTCCAGGAATGGGGCATCGTATCGCGGCTCGACACGCTTCAGGCGGACGTGCTGCGAATCCGCCTCCGCAATTTGCCGTCGGTGATCGAGCGCCGGCGGCGCAACGCCGCGCAATACCGCGCCGAGCTCGCAGGCCTGCCCCTGTTCATTCCGCCCTGCCGCAACATCGAGTTCAATACGTTCCACACCTTCGTGGTGCAGACCGACCGCCGCAACGACTTCCAGAAATATCTTGCCGACAAGGGCATCGAGACCGCGATCCACTATCCGGTGCCGATCCACCTTCAGCCGGCGGCAGCGCATCTCGGTCTGGGGCGCGGCGCGTTTCCGGTGACCGAGCGGCAGGCGGATCAGATCCTCACGCTCCCGATCAATCAGTTCCTCTCGGCCGCCGATATCAGTTATATTTGCGCGACCGCCCGGGAGTATTTTGCATGACGGATACGGACTTCCTCCAGGCCGACGAGCAGGCGCTGGCGCAGCGCTTCATCGACAACGGCTTCGTCACGACGCCGGCCGACGACCGCGCCGGGCTCGACCGGATCCAGCGACGCGCTGCTGAACTTGCCGCGGACTATCTGAAGCTGCCGCACAGCAATGATCACTATGCGATGCTCGACGGCATCCATACGCGCGTAAGCGTCGACGATCTCAACGGCCTGCGGCTACACGTCTTCAACGGCCTCAACGCCGAGCCCTGGTTCCGGCCGACCTATTTCCGT
>NZ_JBFUES010001600.1:0-1032 GCF_056403875.1 Bradyrhizobium sp. P2_E8 | reverse complement strand
GCCATACAGGACGTCCGCGATGAGATTGAACAGGACCACAAGGCACGCGAAGACGAAGGTGACGGCCATCACCACCGGCGTGTCGTTGGAAAGGATGGAGGAGATCAGCAGCGAGCCGATGCCGGGGATGCGGAAGATCTGCTCGGTGACGATGGCGCCGCCGAACACCGCCGGCATCTGGAGCGCGATCAGCGTGACGACCGGGATCATCGCATTGCGCATCACATGCTTGACGATGACCTTGGCCTGCCCGAGTCCCTTGGCGCGCGCCGTGGTGACGTAGTCGAGCCGGATCACGTCCAGCATCGCCGAGCGCACGAAGCGCGTCATCGACGCCGCCTGGAACAGGCCGAGCACCGCCACCGGCATGATCGCCTGCCGGATCATCTCCAGCACCCAGCGGATGCCGGTGGCCTTGATGTCGCTGGAATAGACGAAGGGCAGCCAGTCCAGCGTGACCGAGAAGATCAGGATGAACAGGATGCCGGTGAAGAAGGTGGGCAGCGAGAAACCGACGAAGGCCAGTACGTTGGCGATCTGGTCAAACAGCGAATACGGCTTGGTCGCCGCGTAGACGCCGACCGGAATCGCGATCAGGAGCGCCAGGATCTGCGCCGAGCCGATCACATAGAGCGTCGCCGGCAGGCGCTGTAGGATGAGCGCATCGACGTTCATCCGGCTGACGAAGGAAAAGCCCCAATCGCCATGCGCCATGGCGGAGAGCCAGTGCAGGTAGCGCAGATAGATCGGATCGTCGAGGCCGAACTTCGCCCGAAGCGCGGCAGCGACTTCGGGCGGTACGTTCGGATTGGTCGCCAGTTCCGAGAACGGATCGCCGGGGGCGAGCGCCAGCACGACGAACAGCACGAGCGAAATGCCGAGCAGGCTCGGAATGGCGATCAGCAGGCGACGCAGGACATATTGACTCATTGGGAAAGACCCCGCCTAGGCCTGCGCGATCATGCCTCCCGGTACCAGTCGAACAGGTTGTCGGTCTCGTTCGCCCAGCCGCTGATCACGCAAACCAGGTTG
>NZ_JBFUES010001599.1:0-1033 GCF_056403875.1 Bradyrhizobium sp. P2_E8 | reverse complement strand
TCTGCGCCTCGGTGAGGACGATTCCATCTGGCTGAGGTTTGTCCGCCATCGCCGCGATCATGCGCCCCCTACCATCGGAGCAAGCGCCCGGAACACGACCTCGGCCAGCAAGGTCGCAAACAGCGCGAACAGATAAAGGATGGAGAAAGCAAACAGCTTGCGGGTCGCGCGCAGCGACTGGCTACGCTCACGGCGCATATAAACGTTGATCGCGAGCACCAGCATGCCGGCGCCGAGGATCAGCGAGACCACGCCATAGATCGCGTCGAAATAGCCGAGCGCCCAGGGCGCGGCGGCGACCGCGATCAGCACGATGGTGTAGAGCAGGATCTGGAGGCGCGTCGCGTCGGGACCGGCGACGTTGGGCAGCATCGGAATGCCGGCGCGCGCGTAATCGTCCGAGCGGAACAGCGCCAGCGCCCAGAAATGCGGCGGGGTCCAGAAGAAGATGATGGCGAAGAGAAGCAGCGGCTCGACGTCGACCGTGCCTGTGACCGCAGCCCAGGCCACCACCGGCGGCAACGCGCCGGCGGCGCCGCCGATCACGATGTTCTGCGCGGTCCAGCGCTTCAGCCACATCGTGTAGATCACGACGTAGAAGAAGATGGTGAAGGCGAGCAGCGCACCGGCGATCCAGTTGACGAGGATGCCGAGCGTCATCACCGAGAAGAAGGCGAGCGTCATGCCGAATGTCATCGCCTCGGGACGGGTGATGCGGCCACGCGGAATCGGCCGGTTCGCCGTGCGCGACATCTTGGCGTCGATGTCGCCTTCGAGCGCCATGTTGAGCGCCCCGGAGGCGCCGGCGCCGACGGCGATGCAGAGCAGCGAGGTGATCGCCAGCACCGGGTGGAAATGCCCGGGCGCCATCGCCATTCCGACCAGTGCGGTGAAGATCACCAGCGACATCACCCGCGGCTTGAGCAGCGCAATGTAGTCGCCCACCTCCGCTTCGGAGATGCGGGGATTGATATCGACGGCGTTGTGGTCGAGGACGGACACTAAATCAACTCGCTTCGTTATGGAGCCGCGG
>NZ_JBFUES010001598.1:0-1034 GCF_056403875.1 Bradyrhizobium sp. P2_E8 | reverse complement strand
CAGTCGTTCGGCGCATAGCCGGCGTCCACCGCCGCGCGCGAGGCACCGACGCCGGCGCCGAGCTTGTCGGCGAGGGGCTCGATGTATTTGGCGAAATTCTCGCGGCTCTGCATGGCGCGGCCACCGGAGACGATGATCTTCGCCGAGGTCAGCTCGGGACGGTCGCTCTTGGCGACCTCCTCGCCGACGAAGGACGACAGGCCCGGATCGGCCGCAGCCTGAACGCTCTCGACCGGCGCGCTGCCGCCTTCGCCCGCCGCGGCGAAGGTGGAGGTCCGCACCGTGATGACCTTCTTGGCGTCCTTCGACTTCACCGTCTGGATGGCGTTGCCGGCATAGATCGGACGCTCATAGGTGTCGGGGGCGACAACCTTGATGATCTCGGAGACCTGCATGACGTCGAGCAGGGCTGCGACGCGCGGCATCACGTTCTTGAAGCGCGAGGTCGCGGGCGCGACGATCGCATCATAGGACGGGGCCAGCGAGACGATCAGCGCGGCCAGCGGCTCGGCAAGATCGTGCGCGTAAAGCGCGCCATCGGCGAGCAGCACCTTCTTCACGCCTGCGAGCTTGGYGGCGGCGTCCGCCGCGGCCTTCGCACCCTCGCCGGCCACCAGCACCTCGACGTCCGCACCGAGCGCGGCGGCCGCGGTCAGGGCCTTGTTGGTCGCATCCTTCAACGACGCGTTGTCGTGTTCGGCAATCAGAAGCGTCGTCATCAGAGCACCCCGGCTTCGTTCTTGAGTTTCGACACCAGCTCGGCGACGTCCTTGACCTTGACGCCCGCCTTGCGGCCCGCCGGCTCGGTCGTCTTGAGAACCTCGAGGCGCGCGGTGACGTCGACGCCGTAATCGGCGACGGTCTTCTCCGCGATCGGCTTCTTCTTGGCCTTCATGATGTTGGGCAGCGAGGCGTAGCGCGGCTCGTTGAGACGCAGGTCGGTGGTGACGATCGCCGGTCCCTTCAGCTTCACGGTCTGGAGACCGCCGTCGACTTCGCGGGTGACCTTGAAGTCGCTTCCTTCGACCTCGAGC
>NZ_JBFUES010001597.1:0-1037 GCF_056403875.1 Bradyrhizobium sp. P2_E8 | reverse complement strand
AGCTCGGCGAGGCCATGTACAAGCAGCAGGCCGAGGCCGACGCCAAGAAGGACGCGGCCAAGGACGACGTCGTCGACGCGGAATTCACCGAAGTCGACGACGACAAGAACAACAAGAAGTCCGCCTGAGCCCCAAGAGGGTGATGATGCGGACGGCTTGGACCCCACACACCTATTCAGCCTCCCCCATCGCGGGGGAGGCTTCCGTGTCGAGGTCGACGGGCGACGCTCCCGTTACGATCGATCAATTTCCAGCCGTTATTCTCAACACTGCCATGCTGCCCTCTGCCGCGAAGCGGAGGGGTGCCTATATCGTTGCGTGGCAACGTTGCTTCGCCCCGGTTTGAATCGCGATTGGATAGACCGAGTTGAACATGTCCACGTCCACCAAGCGCTGCTACTACGAGACCCTCGAAGTCGAACGCGACGCCGACGAATCCAAGTTGAAGTCGTCGTTCCGCAAGCTCGCGATGAAGTTCCACCCCGACCGCAATCCCGGGGACGACACCAGCGAGGTCAAGTTCAAGGAAATCAACGAGGCGTACGAGGTCCTGAAGGACAGGGACAAGCGCGCGGCCTATGACCGTTTCGGCCATGCGGCCTTCGAGCAGGGCGGTCCTGGCGGCGGTGCCGGTTTCGGCGCGGGCTTCGCCTCCTCCTTCTCCGATATTTTCGAGGACCTGTTCGGCATGGCCGGACAGCGCGGCCGCGGCGGCCGCGAGCGCGGCGCCGACCTGCGCTACAACATGGAAATCACGCTCGAGGAAGCCTTTGGCGGCAAGACCGCGCAGATCGAGATCCCGGTCTCCGTCACCTGCGAGGCCTGCTCGGGCATCGGCGCCAAGGCCGGCACCAAGCCGAAGACCTGCTCGAGCTGCGGCGGCGCCGGCCGCGTGCGGCAGTCGCAGGGCTTCTTCACGCTGGAGCGGACCTGTCCGGGCTGCCAGGGCCGCGGCCAGATGATCGAGGACGCCTGCCCGTCCTGCTCGGGCCAGGGCCGTGTGACCCGCGAGCGGACGCTGTCGGTCAACATTCCCC
>NZ_JBFUES010001596.1:0-1039 GCF_056403875.1 Bradyrhizobium sp. P2_E8 | reverse complement strand
GGACATGGTCGAGATAGGTCGCGCGCCGCGGCTCGGTGGTCGCGATCGACTCGCGCAACGCCGTGATGATCTCCGGCGAGCGCAGCGCGAACTGGGCGAGCTCGTTCCGGCGCAGCGCCGGCGCGAGCTGGGCCGCGGCCGCGTTGAGATGGATCACGCGGCCGGCGCGGTCGAGCAGCACCGCCGGGTCCGGCATGCCGGCGACGACCGCGGCCACCGCGGCGCTCTCGACCGGATTGATGCGCCTGACATCGTCGCGCGAGGCGGCGGTATCGTGCAGCCGCCAGGGGATCAGCGCCGCAGCCGCGATGCAGAGGAACACGGCAATGGCGTGCAACGCCGACAATTCGCCGAGCGAGACCACGACCGACAGCGCCAGCGCCGCGGCGATCAGGATGATCGTCGAGTGCCGCAGCCGGTCGGACCAGGGCTGCGCGGTGGGAGACGAGGGGGCGTCGATCGCCATCGGGCGGGCTTCTCCTAAGGGCTTGTCCTGACGGCCCTGTCCTGAAGGCTTGGCCGATCAGGCGCCGCTGTCGCTGCGCTCTCTCACATAGGCGGCTTCACGCGCCGGGCCGGGGTCGAGCTTGAGCGCCGCCTGCTGCAAACGCTTCGATCGGGCGCCGATTATAACTTCGCGAAACGTCAGCAAGATTACAGATATGACGAAGGGGGACAGATAATAGAGGACGCGGAACAGCAGCATGCCGCCGAGGAGTTCCTCCCGGTCCATCTGCCAGAGGCCGACCAGCATGGCGGCGTCGAACACCCCGAGACCCCCGGGCGAGTGGCTGGCAAAGCCGAGCAGGGTCGCCGAGACGAAGATCACGGCGACCACGACGAAGCCGAGATTGGGCTCGTCCGGGACCAGCACGTACATCGCGAGCGCGCAGAAGCCGAGATCGATGATGCCGATCGCAATCTGGAGCAGCGTCAGCGGCCCGCCCGGCAGCACCACGGTCCAGGGCCCGCGGCCGACCACGCGCGGCTGGGTCCAGACCCAGACCACATAGCCGACCAGTCCCACGATGATCATCAG
>NZ_JBFUES010001595.1:0-1057 GCF_056403875.1 Bradyrhizobium sp. P2_E8 | reverse complement strand
GGGGAGGGTTAGGGAGAGGGGTGGCCACAAACTCTAGACTGAGTTCGAGGCCACCCCTCTCTCCCGCTCTCCCCCGCAAGGGGGGAGAGGGCTCACCTTTGTTGTGGCTCCAGCTTGCCTCGATGGCCTTTCTTCCCTTCGTCCCGAAAGGCCCATCCTTTTCAGCTTGAACCGCGGCCCGTTCCCGGGAAAATACCTCTCAAACAAGGCCGGCGATTGATCCTGGTCATGGCGGGACGGCTGTCCTGTCGTCAGGTCAGGGCCAGGCGAATAAAGGGAACGGGAGCGCGGCAAATGAACATCCAGGGCAAGAGCAGCTATCACGAAGTCCATGCACGCTCGCTGGCTGATCCCCAGGGCTTCTGGGCCGAGGCGGCCAAGGAGATCGACTGGATCGAGCCGCCGAAGACGATCTTCGATGCTTCGCAAGGAACCTACGGCCGCTGGTTCACAGGCGGCGTGGTCAACACCTGCTACAACGCGCTCGACCGCCATGTCGAACGCGGCCGCGCCGACCAGGTCGCGCTGATCCATGATTCGCCGCTGACGGGCTCGATCACCAGGCTCACCTATGCCGAGCTGCTGGGTGAGGTGCAGGCGCTCGGCGCCATCATGCAGGATTTCGGCGTCGCCAAGGGCGACCGCGTCATCCTTTACATGCCGATGGTGCCGGAGGCGGTGGTTGCGATGCTCGCCTGCGCGCGCATCGGCGCGGTGCACTCGGTGGTGTTCGGCGGCTTTGCCGCGAAGGAGCTCGCCACCCGCATCGACGATGCGCAGCCGAAGCTGATCCTGTCGGCGAGCTGCGGCATCGAGCCCGGCCGCATCGTGCAGTACAAGCCGCTGCTCGACGAGGCGATCAGGCTCGCTGGCAGCAAGCCGAAGGCCTGCATCGTGCTGCAGCGTCCGCAGCTCACCTGCGACCTGGCGCCCGGCCGCGACTACGATTGGGCGAGCCTGCGCCGCAAGGCGATCAACGACGGCAGGAAGGCGCCTTGCGTGCCGGTCGCCGCGACCGATCCGCTCTACATTCTCTACACCTCGGGCACCACGGGCA
>NZ_JBFUES010001594.1:0-1061 GCF_056403875.1 Bradyrhizobium sp. P2_E8 | reverse complement strand
GAAATGTACAGCCATTACGTGCCCGACATCGTCATCACCGACTGGGCGATGCCGATCTTCGACGGGCTCGAGCTCGCGCAGATGATCCGGCAGCCGGAATCCAAGGGCAATCCTTACGCGCCGATCATCATGCTGACCGGCCATTCCGAGAAGCGCCGCGTCACGGTCGCGCGCGATGCCGGCGTCACCGAATTCCTGGCCAAGCCGATCTCGGCCAAGGGTCTCTATCAGCGCATCCTGAACGTGGTCGCCAATCCCCGGCCCTTCATCAAGACCAAGACCTATTTCGGTCCGGACCGGCGCCGCAACACCAACTCCGCCTATATGGGCCCCGAGCGCCGCGTCGGCGAAAAGCACGAGGTGCTCCAGCAGCCCTCGCTGCTCGACAAGGCCCGCTCCTCCATCTAGCGCAACGTCTCACGCGAGGCAGGTATCATGGCGAAGAACAGCGCAAAGGACATCGAGGTCACGGCCTTCGCCACGCATCAAATCATCACGCAGCCCAATCCGCTGCGCAAGGTTCTGCGCCGTGTCGAAGACAAGGACATGGACGATCCGGTCAGCCGCGCCGAGCAGGCGCTCGCCGGTCTCGCCGGTGAGTTCAAGGACTGGATGACGACCGAGGTCAACCGCCTGTCCGCCGCCTACGTCGCCATCCGCAATGACGGCTTCACCAAGGACAGGCGCGACGAGCTGTTCCGCGCCGCGCACGACATCAAGGGCGACGCTGCGACATTCGGCTATCCGGCCGCGGCGGGAATCGCCGAGAGCCTGTGCCGCGTCGTCGAGCACGCGCCCGATCTCGAACGGGTGCCGGCCGAACTGTTCACGCACCACATCAACGCCATCCTGGCCATCGTGCACGAGAACACCAAGCTCGACAGCATCAGCGTCTCCGCCGAGCTCAGCCGGCGCCTGCGCAAGGTCGCCGACGACTACCTCGCCGACGTCAACCGCGACCGCCCCGAGCATCTCGAGGTGATCCTGGCGCCGAGCATCGTGCCGGCGGAGTAAGGGCCTCTCTCCTCCAGTCATTGCGAGCGCAGCGAAGCAATCCAGAC
>NZ_JBFUES010001593.1:0-1062 GCF_056403875.1 Bradyrhizobium sp. P2_E8 | reverse complement strand
GAACGGCCGCGCCCGCGCCGGTATCGCGACGATGGATTCACGCCTGCTGTTCTTCGGGACCGCCGGTCTTGCCGCCGGCGAATTGAAGGACGGGCCGATCAACAAGATGAAGATGGGCTGGACGGCGGGCGGCGGCGTCGAATGGGCGTTCCTGCCGAAATGGTCGGCCAAGGCCGAATATCTCTACACCGAGTTCAAGCACGACGACCTGCCGGAGTGGAACGCCGCGAAATTCCACTCCTTCCGCGTCGGCGTGAATTATCACTTCGACCTGTTCCGCTGAGACCGATCGATCGACGAAGAGCCGGATGTTGCGATCCGGCTCTTCACCCGGCGGCAGTTAGGCGGCCGCCTCAACCGGCGCACGCACACCGACGCGCGCGATCGCATCGCGCAGCACGTCGAGACCGGCGCCCGGCTTTACCCCCTGCTCGGCAAGATGGCGGCGGAAGGCGCGCGCGCCGGGCACGGCGTGGAATGCGCCGACGAAATGCCGTGTGATGGCGTGCAGGCGCGTGCCGCGCGCGAGCTGCGCCTCGATATAAGGCATCATCGCTTCGAGCGCGTCCTGCATCGTCGCATGCGGCGCCGCTTCGCCGAAGATATCGGAATCGACGGAGAGCAGCCGCCAGGGATCCTGATAGGCGGCGCGGCCGAGCATCACGCCATCGACGTGTTCGAGATGTGCTGCCGCCTCGTCGATGCCTGGGATGCCGCCATTGATGATGACGGGCACATCAGGCATCGCACGCTTGAGCCGATAGACGCGCTCGTAGTCGAGCGGCGGGATGTCGCGGTTCTCCTTCGGTGACAGGCCGTTGAGCCAGGCTTTCCGGGCATGCACGATCAGCGCATCGCACCCCGCCGCGACCACCGCGCGCGCAAGCGTATCGAGCGCCACTTCAGGGTCCTGGTCGTCGATCCCGATGCGGCATTTCACCGTGACGGGAACGCCGACCGCCTGCTTCATCGCATCGACGCACCTCGCCACCAGTTCCGGCTCCGCCATGAGACAGGCGCCAAAGCGGCCATCCTTCACGCGATCGGACGGGCAACCGACAT
>NZ_JBFUES010001592.1:0-1063 GCF_056403875.1 Bradyrhizobium sp. P2_E8 | reverse complement strand
CTGCACCTTCTGCTCGAGCTGGTCGTTGGTCTGCTGCAATTCGCGCTGCTGGGTCTGAAGCTCGCCGGCCAGCTGCTGCGACTGCTTGAGCAGGCCTTCGGTCTGCATCGTCGCCTCGATCGAGTTGAGCACGATGCCGATGGAGTCGGTGAGCTGCTCCAGGAAGGTCATCTGCGAGGTCGTGAACGAGGTCAGCGAGGCGAGCTCGATCACGGCCTTGACCTGGCCCTCGAACAGCACCGGCAGAACCACGAGGTTCTTCGGGGCGACGCGGAACAGCGCCGAGTTGATCGGCACCACGTCGGAGGGAATATCGGCGACCACGCGCGGCCGCCTGTCGAGCGCGCATTGGCCGATCAGGCCGTCGCCGAATGGCAGTACGCGCTGGTAGGGGTAGACGCCGTCGCCGGCGTAGGAGGCGAGCAGCAGGAGCTGTGGATTGTCCTCGTTCTCGACCTGGTAGATCACGCCGGTATGCGCGTTCACCAGCGGCGACAGTTCGGTCAGCAGCAGCCGGCCGACGGTGGCGAGGTCGCGCTGGCCCTGAAGCATGTTGGTGAATTTCGCGAGGTTGGTCTTCAGCCAGTCCTGCTCGGTGTTCACGTCCGTCGTGAGACGGAGGTTCGTGATCATCGTGTTGATGTTGTCCTTCAACTCCGCGACTTCGCCGCGGGCGTCGACCTGGATCGACCGCGTCAGGTCGCCCTTGGTCACCGCGGTCGCCACCTCCGCGATCGCGCGCACCTGTGAGGTGAGGTTGGCCGCCAGCAGGTTGACGTTGCCGGTGAGGTCTTTCCAGGTGCCGGCGGCGCCGGGCACGTCGGCCTGGCCGCCGAGGCGTCCCTCGACGCCGACCTCGCGCGCCACCGACGTCACCTGGTCGGCGAAGGTCGCAAGTGTCTCGGTCATGTTGTTGATGGTGTCGGCGAGTGCTGCGACCTCGCCCTTCGATTTCACCGTGAGATTCTGCTTCAGGTCGCCGTTGGCGACCGCGGTCACGACCTTGACGATGCCGCGGACCTGCTCGGTCAGGTTCGCCGCCATGAAGTTCACGGTGTCGGTG
>NZ_JBFUES010001591.1:0-1063 GCF_056403875.1 Bradyrhizobium sp. P2_E8 | reverse complement strand
ACTTCACATCGAACAAGCCGGTGAAGCCAACCTTCCTCGGCACCAAGAGCTTTGACGCATACGACCTCGCCGAGCTCGTGCCCTATATCGACTGGACCCCGTTCTTCCAGACCTGGGAGCTCGCCGGCCGCTTCCCCGCGATCCTCGACGATTCCAAGGTCGGCGAGGTCGCGCGCTCGCTCTATGACGACGCGCGCAAGATGCTCGACCTGATCGTCAAGGAGAAATGGTTCCGGGCGCGCGCCACCGTCGGCTTCTGGCCGGCGAATGCGGTAGGCGACGATATCGTGCTGTATGCCGACGAGAGCCGGACCAAGAGCATCGCGACGCTGCACACGCTGCGCCAGCAGCTCGAGAAGCGCGAGGGCCGTTTCAACGCGGCACTCGCCGACTTCGTCGCGCCTGTCGGCACCGGCGTGCCTGATTATGTCGGCGGCTTCGTCGTCACGGCCGGCATCGGCGAGGATGCCGTCGCCGACCGCTTCAAGATGGCCAACGACGACTACTCCTCGATCCTGTGCAAGGCGCTGGCCGACCGCCTCGCCGAAGCCTTCGCCGAGCGCATGCATGCCCGCGTGCGCCGCGAGTTCTGGGCCTACGCGCCGGACGAAGCACTCTCCTGCGACGATCTGATCCTGGAGAAATACCAGGGCATCCGCCCCGCGCCCGGCTATCCCGCGCAGCCCGATCACACCGAGAAGGCGACGCTGTTCGAGCTGCTCGATGCCGAAGCCACCGCCGGCGTGAAGCTGACCGAGAGCTTTGCGATGTGGCCGGGCTCGAGCGTCTCCGGGCTCTATTTCGCCAGCCCCGAGAGTTATTATTTCGGCGTCGGCAAGATCGAGCGCGACCAGGTCGAGGATTATGCCGCGCGCAAGGGCATGACGGTCGCGGAGGCCGAGCGTTGGCTCGCACCGGTGCTGAACTACATCCCGGCGCGAGAGGCGACCGACAAGGCCTTCGCGGCGACGCCGGCGAACGACGAGACGTCAAAGGATCTCGCCTCGCATCCGCCGGGCTGCACCTGCGCGGTGCACCTCGTCTGGCAGAAGAAGCGCGCGGG
>NZ_JBFUES010001590.1:0-1068 GCF_056403875.1 Bradyrhizobium sp. P2_E8 | reverse complement strand
ACAACGACCAGGAAAATGAGAACAAAGGCCGCAATCTCAGCGCTTCTGATCTTCGTTGTGATCGTTGTGGGTCATGCGTACCTTCGTGGCTACCCACCGTTCACCTCTCAGTTTGTGCAAACGTGTGATAGAGCAATCAAGGAGCGGTTAGCAGTTCCGTCCACCTATGAGCGGATTGCTGTAGACGAGTCTCGGAAGACAATCACGTTCGACGAGTTCTTCACAGACCCACTACGGGCTGCGTCCGAGGCAACCAGGAAAGCCATGGTCCAAGTCGCACGAGTGTCGCCAGTTCAGTATGTCGCGCTCATCGACTACCAAGCTCAGGACTCCGCCGGTGCTATCATTCGTGAAAGGGCAACCTGCACTTTCAACTCACTTGATGGGAGCGACATGCCTGAACGTACATATTGGGTGCAGATCAACGACGAACATAATGTGGCCTGGGCGGCGAGGCAGCCGAACGCGGCGAGCGTTCTGCGGCGCGTGGACCGGTGACTTTGGTCGGCTTCTGGCCCTTCCCGTCGGTTGAGGCGGTGCAGCCCAATGTTGGTTTATGGAGGCGAAGAGGAAGTTTGCCGTTGAGCGCCAAACCGACGCTTTTGACCCGAAGAAGACTTCCTCTGTTTATGGAAAATTGAGCATCTGCTGCGGTATGGGTTGACGCAATATTGTAGCACCACCAAGACGTGCGATGTCGATGTCCTCAGTCAGAAACTGAGGCTAGCGTAATCCCTCGCTGCAAAGCCACCGTCTTAGCTCTACTCGCTGCAACCAGTTTATTTTCCAAGGAGACCGAGCGTGGCCGCCGTTGATAACRTCCATCGCGTCGTGCTTTTCTTGGCGGGTGCTGGGATCTTGTTTTTCGTGAACAGGCAGTCCTTGTTCTTGCTATCGTCATGGGGTCTGAACCTAGCTTCCGCGGCATACCTCTCATCGCTTTTTAGCTACGGCAGCCTATTTTTCCTTTGTGATTGGATGAATTCGCAGGAGAGGCTTAGGAAGCCGGTCTATTTCTTCTTTCGCGGTGCAAGCCTCGCTGCCCTGTACCTAGCTCCCTACCTGTTC
>NZ_JBFUES010001589.1:0-1069 GCF_056403875.1 Bradyrhizobium sp. P2_E8 | reverse complement strand
GACACTCTCCCCGCAAGCGCGGAGWGGGGAAGAAAGGTGTCAGAAACGCAAAAAGCGCGATGGCCTTTCGGCCATCGCGCCTTCTGCGCACATTGGGCTTAGCGAAAAACTTATGCCGCGTCGGCGTCGGTCTCGGCGGCCGGCTCGGGCTTGCGGCGACGGGGCAGCGGGAAGGCTTCGCTCTCATAGAGCGAGCGGATGCCGTTCTGGTCGAAGCGCGCTTCCTCGACCTGGAGATAGGCGCCGTTCAGCGAATCCGTCGGCAACTGCTCCATCGCGAACTGCACGGCCTCGGCCGCGGTGCCGAACCGGCGATAGGTGAAGCCGGCACGCTTCTTCTTCCGGATCGCGGCGGGGAAGAGCTCGGCGGAGGTGTTGAAGTTGAACGGACGCAGTGGACGCATGGTCAAAGACCTCGTGATCTTCTCTGGGGCTTTAAGCGCGTGGGGTTTGGGAGGGCGGAGGCCACAAGCGCGTGGGCCCGCCGCACATGTCATTTTCGCCCTCTAATATAGGCCGTTTTGACAAAATTGCGACCCCTGCGATGGGAGATGATGAATCCGCGCATGGCAGCCCCGCAAGGGCTATAAACCGAGTAATTTCAAATAGTTGTATGGTTTATAGTTTGCCAAGAAGCAACAGCACGACCAGCACCACGAGCACAACGCCGCCGATCCCCATGCCGGAATGGCCCATGCCATAGCCGTAACCGCCGACACGGCCGGACAGGCCGCCGAGCAGGTAGATGATCACCAGGATGATCAGGATGGTCCCGAGTGTCATGGCATCCTCCCTGGCGGCCGCCAAAACGCGATGATTGGCCACACCGCCAGAGAAGAAAAGCACATCGCGCCGCCGGGTTCCATGGCGGAACCCGGCGGCGCGCAACGTTTATTTCGGCTCGAGCTTCAGCGCCGCCGAGTTGATGCAGTAGCGCAGGCCCGTCGGCCCGGGGCCGTCGGGGAAGACATGGCCGAGATGGCCGCTGCACTTGGCACAGAGCACCTCGGTGCGGACCATGCCGTGGCTCACGTCCCTTTCCTCGTCGACATGGCTCTCGGCGGCGGGC
>NZ_JBFUES010001588.1:0-1069 GCF_056403875.1 Bradyrhizobium sp. P2_E8 | reverse complement strand
TCCCGGATCTGCGCTTACGCTTGTCCGGGACGACACCGAGCGCGTGGCTGGCCGCTACCCCGCCCGCTGCTTCTCATACGCCTTCAAATGCGTATATGCGATGCGCAGCTTCGGCACCGGCACCTTGGCGGCATCGCCGCGTGCGATGAGATCGCCGATGACGTGATCGGCCTCGACCGGCAGGCCGGCCTTGATGTCGCGGAACATCGACGCCGTCATCGGCGAGCCCTCGGTGGTGAGGTTGCCCTTCACCCGCTCGAAGAACGGGCCACCCGGCGGATAGCCTGACGCGGTGGCGATCGCGCTGGTCTCATCCAGCATGCCCAGCAAAAAGTCCCGGCCGCCGGGCGCGGCGAGAATGTTGCCGACGGAGGTGCGCATCAGGCTGGTGGAGGCCGCGAGCGAGGAGAGGAACACCCACTTCTCCCACATGTCCTGCATGATGTTCTGGCTGGCCGTGGCACCAACGATGCCGCTCTTGAAGGCTTCGTCGATCGCCTTGACCCGGTCGGACGGCTTGCCGTCGCGCTCGCCGTAGCTGATCGCCTGCATCGGCTGGAGCTGCACCACCTCGCGCTTCTCGTTCAAGGTCGCCGCGATGGCGCAGAGCCCGCCGAGCACGCGCTCCTTGCCGAACCTGGCATCGAGCGTGTCGAGATGCTTCATGCCGTTCAGCATCGGAATGATCGCCGTATCAGGGCCGACCGCCGCTGCGAACGACTTGATGGCATCGTCGAGATCGAACGCCTTGCAGCTCAAGAGCACGACGTCGAACTTGTCCTTGAGCTTGTCGGCCTCGACCGTCGGCGGAGCCTTCAGCGTCACGTCGCCGTTCGGGCTCTTGACGACGAGGCCGGCGCTCGCCAGCTCGGCGGCGCGGCGCGGCCGGACCAGGAAGGTGACGTCGCGGCCGGCCTGCAACAGCCTGCCACCAAAATAGCCGCCAATGGCGCCGGCGCCGACCACGAGGATACGCATGGGATTGTCCTTGTTTTTTCTTGCCGTCGTCCTGGCGTAGTTGCGCAATTGCGCACGGGAACCAGGACGACGGTGAGGAGATTGCTCGTTC
>NZ_JBFUES010001587.1:0-1069 GCF_056403875.1 Bradyrhizobium sp. P2_E8 | reverse complement strand
CTGCACGTCAGGGCGATGCGCCTTCGAGTTCGGGGCTTTGGATTTGGGGGATTTGCCGGATTTTTCGGAGGATGCAGGTTTCTTCGCCATGAGGCGAATATGGGACGAGTCCGCCCCTCAGGAAAGGGCGAATGCCCGTCCGTGCTCAGGCTGCTGACAGCAGGTTGGCAGCAGCCGCAGGATCACGCCACCGGCGGCGGGCCCTCGTCGTCACCGGCCGCCCGCTGCGGCTTGAGGATGTCGAGGTGGATCCCGCCGCAACCGGTGCAGCGCATGGTCCAGTACTCGCATCCGGCGCGGCCGCCGATCACGCGGACCACCGTGAGATCGTCGCCGCATTCGGGACAATTCGACAGGACGGTGCGGTCGTAGATCCGAGGCCGTGTTGCGTCGTCGAATTCGATGACTGACATGACCGGTTCCCMTTTTGCGCGCTGTCCCTGACCGATCATTCGTCGTCGCTGTCGTCCGCCCGCCGGCGGAAGCGATCGATATGGTGCTTGGCGTCGGCTATCGCGGCGTCGCGATCGGGCCAGGCGAAGCCGACTTCCATGGCTGGAAACAGCACGCCGTCGATGGCAACTGGGCTGAAATCGGCGCGCCGGATGCGGGCGTGCCACAGTCCCTTGCCAGCTTCGAAGGATTCGATGTCAAAGCCGTCGTAAATGGTCGTCATTGGTAGTCCCCAGAGTGTCTAGTTCGAGTCTCTTGCTCGAGTGCCTTGTTGGAGGGTCAGGGGACCACGTTTGCGGATTTCAGGATGTGAAGCCGTTCACAAGGGACGGGGTTTTTTGCCCGCGGAACCGCTGAATGTCAGTTCCGCGTTGTGGTGCGGCCGGTCCGCCTCACCGGGCGGGCGGCAGGTTCCGACGCCGCGCGCATGATCCAGCGGCGGAACGCGGCGAAATCGCGCTGCTCGGTCTGGAAGCTGCGATAGACCAGATACCAGCGCATGCCCTTGGGTACCGAGAGGTCGAACGGCGCCACCAAGCGTCCGGCGGCGAGATCGTCGTCGATATAGGGCCGGATGCCCATGGCGATGCCGAGCCCGTCGGCGGCGGCCTGGAGC
>NZ_JBFUES010001586.1:0-1071 GCF_056403875.1 Bradyrhizobium sp. P2_E8 | reverse complement strand
CCATGACGCTGATCGACCTCGCCAACCCGACACGGTTCCTCGCGCTGACGACGCGGGTGTTGCCGTGGCTTGCGGCCGCGACCGTCATCCTGCTCGCGATTGGCCTCTATCAATCGGCTCTCGCACCCGACGACTACCAGCAGGGYGCGACCGTGAAGATCATGTTCATCCACGTGCCCAATGCCTGGCTGTCGATGTTCGTGTGGGGCGTGATGAGCATCGCCTCGCTCGGCACGCTGGTGTGGCGGCATCCGCTCGCCGACGTCGCCGCGAAGGCGGCAGCTCCCATCGGCGCGGCCTTCACCTTCCTCGCACTGCTGACGGGCTCGCTGTGGGGCCGGCCGATGTGGGGCACCTATTGGGAATGGGACGCGCGACTGACCTCGGTGCTGATTCTCTTCCTGATGTATCTCGGCCTGATGGCGCTGTGGCGCGCGGTCGAGGATCCCTCGCGCGCGGCACGCGCTGCCGCCGTGCTGACGCTGGTCGGCGCGATCAACCTGCCCATCATCAAGTTCTCCGTCGACTGGTGGAACACGCTGCACCAGCCCGCTTCCGTGATGCGCATGGGGGGCTCGTCGCTCGACAAATCGTTCCTGATCCCGCTGCTGGTGATGGCAATCGCGTTCACGCTGCTGTTCGTCACGCTGCACCTGGCTGCGATGCGCAACGAGATCCTGCGCCGCCGTGTCCGCTCGCTGCAAATGATGCAGGCGAGCCGCATCGCGTTTTCGAGCGAAATGGGCGCCGGTTCGCGTCACGACAACGCGTCGAAAGAAATTGGGGCCGCATGACGATGTCGCTCGGTCCCTATGCCTCCTTCATCGTGACATCCTATGCCGCAGCCGCGCTCGTGGTCGCGATCCTGATCGGCTGGATCGTGCTCGACTACCGCAGCCAGACCCGGCGCCTGCGCGAGCTCGACCGCAGCGGCATCACCCGCCGCTCGGGCCGCAGCGCGATGGATCGGCCATGAGCGATCACACGACCTCCGCGAGCCCGCAGCGCCGGACCTTCCTGATGGTGCTGCCGCTGATCGCCTTCATCGGCCTGGCCGTGCTGTTCTGGTTC
>NZ_JBFUES010001585.1:0-1075 GCF_056403875.1 Bradyrhizobium sp. P2_E8 | reverse complement strand
GGTCTGCTCCGCCGTGACCTCCATGATCAGGCTGTAGCCGAGCGGCGCCAGCGCCTTCGCATAGAACGCCTTCGCGCGCTCATAGTCAGAGACGGAGAAACCCAAATGGTCGATCATCGCAGCCTCCGTTGTTCACCCCTATCAGCGTGACAGGAACGTATTGCTTCGTGTCTTGCGCGCGATCGCAAAGCCGCGCGAGACCATGTCGGCAATACAATCCTGCTGCCATTCCTTTTGTGACAGATGCTCGATCACCACCGCCCGTGGCCACAGCGACTGCGGCGCGTCGCGGAAGAAGCCGATCAGCACGCGGTCCTCGAAGCCTTCGACGTCGATCTTGAGCGCATCGACCCGCGTGACGCCGGCCTCGTCGAGGATGCGTGTCAGCCGCAGCGACGGGACCTTGATCGCATCGGCGCTGGCCGCGCCGGTGACGACATGGGTGGCACCGAGATTGCCGCCGCCGCTCTCGATCATCAGCTCGCCGTTGTTGTCGCCTGCTGCGGCCTGCACCAGGCGGACCTGCGTCGCCTTCGATGCGGCATGGTTGAAGGAGAGACGTCCGAAGGTCAGCGGATGCGGCTCGATCGCGATCACCTTGCCCGCGGGCCCGACCTGCCGCGCCATCACCAGGGCAAACGTGCCGACATTGGCGCCGACGTCCACGAACACGCCGGCCAACGGGGTGTGCTGGCGCAGGAAGTCGAGCTCGTCGAGATTGTAGTCGGGGTTGAACAGCGCGCCGCGCTCGGTCGCGCTGCCCTGGTGATAGAAGCGGAACGAGGCGCCCTGATACTGCACATCGACCGGACCGCTGCGCAGCAAATTGACCAGCCGCGACAGCCAGGGCCGGAACGCGCCGCGCTTCAGCCCCGATTGCGTCGCGAGGCGAATGATCGCGGCCTGCGCCGCATTCGGCGCATATGTGCCGAATGGCGCGGACGAAGGGGCGTTGTCGGGCGTCAAGCAGGTGGTCCTCGTTGCAAGCGGCGCATGCATAGCCGGTTTTGCCGGGGACTCCAATCTTCACGAGCGGTCTGTAGCCCGGATGGAGCGCAGCGCAATCCGGGAAAGT
>NZ_JBFUES010001584.1:0-1076 GCF_056403875.1 Bradyrhizobium sp. P2_E8 | reverse complement strand
CAACTGTACATTCGATGTCATGATGTCGTCTGCACACTTCGCAACCATATGGATGACATTACCCTCTTCCTTCCGCCGGTTGATGGTGCATGTAGACATTTGGCCGCGTATTCTATCTGCCTCCAGGATGAACCCGCTGCCGTACTGATCAGAATCTTTACGAAAGGAAATCGCGCCGTCCTTTTTGACGAAGACCTTGCTGCAGGCAGACGGATCAGTAGCCCAATAGCCCGTTATTTCGAATGCTCCCACTGGAACTCCCGCGATGAAAAACAATGTAGAGGCCGCGACGACTGCTCTCGATTTCATCTGACTCTCCTCGCAATGCAATGTTGCCATTACGTTTTCGTTACGTTTCGCTACTGGCCTGGCTGAGCGCGAGGGCTGGGCCAATCGGACCGCAGGTTGTTTGGGTTATTCCGATCGAATAAGTCCTGCCTTAAGAGACCACTCGGCCGAGGCCCAATCGAAAGCGGGATTCTTCCGGCTTCGTAGGCTGGTGAGACGACGCCGATTGGCCGGACGACGCAATGGGCAGGATAGCTTACATACTGACAGTAAACTACAGCACTTGCCCGTTGAGTACTGGCAGCGAGTCCAACCATCAGAGATACTGGCAACGCGATTGATCGCTTCATCTTTCTGCTCCCATACCGCTGCACTCTCATAATTAGTCTACGAGTCTGTCAGCTTGATCCTCCCGGGCTGTAGTCCGATGGACGTCGAGCTCATTGTTAGCTGTTACGTCCTATTGGTCACCCGCAGGCTTGCGATGCTATAAAAACGGGTGGAATAAGCCTCCGACACGCGTCAGCCGTAGTGATCAAACTCGCTCAACGCAATTCTTACCTCGCGGGCAAAATCGACCAGCGATACCGTGAAAGCGGCGAGGGCGGCCATGAACAGGGTGGCCACACCGCGCTCGTGTTGAATTGCAAAGAAGGCGCTCATGAACGCGACGATCACGAGCACCGTTATCGTGATGCTGCTGATGACGGCCCAGAAGATCGCCCGGTTCAGCATCGCGGTGCGCCGCATCAGGCGGGGAAGATCGGCCTTGAGCCGTTGTTTGGCGG
>NZ_JBFUES010001583.1:0-1077 GCF_056403875.1 Bradyrhizobium sp. P2_E8 | reverse complement strand
GGTCTGCTCGACCGCGGCTTCCATCGGCTTGTGATCGGACAGAACGGCCGCGAGCCCTTCATGGATCGCGAGCAGGCGGCTGGACAGCGGCAGGTCGTCCGGCGGTTCCACCGAACCGCAGGCGACATAGATCAGGCGGTTGCCCTCGGCCTCGATCACGCCCCAGCCGGTACGGCGCAGGCCGGGGTCGATGCCGATGATGCGAACGGGGCCACGAATCGGGAGCGCAGTCATGGGCCAGTGATAGCGGCTGGCTGCCGTGGGGGAAACAGAAACAGAACGGAAGTAACAGGGGAAGTGAGGCCACGGCTGGGCCCACACTGCCCACGCCATACTCCATCGTCATACCCCGCGAAGGCGGGGTATCCAGTACACCGCGGCTTCTCCGTATCCCTCTGACGTCTCTGGAATACTGGGTCGCCCGGTCAAGCCGGGCGACGACAGCGGAGATTGAAATTAACGGCCCTACCCGGCCATCTTCGCCATCAGCGCGTCCGACACCTCGAAATTGGCGTAGACGTGCTGGACGTCGTCGTGCTCGTTGAGCAGGTCCATCAGCTTGAGCAGCTTCTCGCCGGTCTCGTCGTCCACGGCGACCGTGTTCTGCGGCTTCCAGATCAGCGCGGCCTTGCGCGGCTCGCCGAACTTGGCTTCCAGCGCCTTGGCCACGTCGCGATAGCCTTCGGTCGAGGCGTAGATCTCGTGGCCGCCTTCGCCCGAGATCACGTCGTCGGCGCCGGCCTCGATCGCAGCATCCAGCACGGCGTCGTCGGAGGCGACGCTGCGGTCGTATTCGATGATGCCGGTGCGGTCGAACATGAAGGAGACCGAGCCGGTTTCGCCGAGGTTGCCGCCGGACTTGGTGAAGAAGGAGCGGATGTCGGAAGCGGCGCGGTTGCGGTTGTCGGTCAGCGCCTCGACGATGACGGCGACGCCGCCGGGGCCATAGCCCTCGTAACGGATCTCGTCATAGTTCTCGCCGTCGCTGCCGAGCGCCTTCTTGATCGCGCGCTCGATATTGTCCTTCGGCATGTTCTCCTGGCGCGCGGCGATCACGGCGGCGCGCAGGCGCGGGTT
>NZ_JBFUES010001582.1:0-1077 GCF_056403875.1 Bradyrhizobium sp. P2_E8 | reverse complement strand
ATCTCGCAGGCCACGCATCATCTGATGGCCTCGCTGCGCGATGCCCTGAAACGGCTGCGCAATCCCCTGCCCGAGGAGCTTGGACTGGAGGCAAGCCTCGTCAATCTCGTCGACAGCTGGCGCTCGCAGAGCGCGGCGCGCCCGACGATCCAGCTCGACCTCAGGGGCGATCTCACCGACATCAGCGGCCCGACCGCCACCACCGCCTATCGCGTCGCCCAGGAATGCCTGACCAACGCGCTGCGCCACAGTTCGGCACGCGAGATCTCCTTGCGCGTCGAGCGGCGCGCCGGCGAGGACGACGCGCTGCTGATCCGCGTTGAGGACGACGGCGGCGGCGATGCGGAACGCGTCGCACAGTCGGCCGGCTTCGGCCTCACCGGGATCCGCGAGCGCGTCGCAGCCGCCGGTGGGTCGCTCTCGATCCTGCCGGCCAGAGGCGGCCTCAGCGTCGCCGCCACCATCCCGCTCGCCGCGTGAGGCCGAGATGAGCGAGGTTGCAGCAACAGGCATCTCCGTGCTGCTGGTCGACGACCACCCCATCGTCCGGCAAGGCTACCGGCGCGTGCTGGAAAGCCAGGGCGATCTGCATGTCGTGGCGGAGGCCGACAACGCGGCGGATGCCTACGGCGCCTTCAAGGCGCACGACCCTGACGTCGTCGTGCTCGATATCTCGATGCCCGGCGCCAGCGGGCTGGAGGCAATCCGCAACATCCGCGCGCGCAGCCCGCGGGCGCGCATCCTGGTCTTCACCATGCACAACGAGGCCGTGCTGGTGAAGGCCGCCTTCAGCGCCGGCGCCTCTGGCTTCGTCACCAAGAGCAGCGAGCCGTCCGCGGTCGTGAATGCGATCCGCAGCGTCGCCCGCGGCGAGCGCGCCATGAGCGACGACATCGCGCATGTCCTGGCCGAGGACAGCCTGTCGCCGACCGGTTCAGTGCTGGATCAACTGGGCGAACGCGAGATCGAGATCCTGCGCCAATTCGCCGGCGGCGCCACCACCGAGCAGATCGCGACGCATCTCAATCTCAGCGTCAAGACGGTGCAGAACTATCACTATCTGATCAAGACCAAGAC
>NZ_JBFUES010001581.1:0-1080 GCF_056403875.1 Bradyrhizobium sp. P2_E8 | reverse complement strand
AGCTTAGACTAGGCTCAAGAAGCAAGTGCGTGGATGGCCGGAACAAGCCCGGCCATGACGACGCCGTCAGGAAACGTCGAGCCATGCTCACCGAAGCCAAATCCTACGACGAGCTCTATCGCAACTTCCGCTGGGACGTTCCGGCGCGCTTCAACATGGCGGAGGCGTGCTGCGATCGCCATGCCGACGGCACCGGTCGCCTTGCGCTGATCTATGTCGACGAGAACGGCGCCACCACGCGCACCTCCTTCGACGAGGTCGCGGACATGTCGCGCCGCTTCGCCAACGTGCTGAAGGCGGATGGGCTCACGCGCGGCGACCGCGTCGCGGTGTTCCTGTCGCAATCGCTGGAGCTGCCGATCGCACATATGGCGGCGTTCCGCTCCGGGCTGATCTCGATCCCGCTGTTCGCGCTGTTCGGCGAGGACGCGCTGGAATTCCGCCTGTCGAATTCGCAAGCGAAGGCGATCATCACGGATGAGACGGGCTGGGAGAAGCTCACGAAGGTCCGCGATCGGCTGCCCTATTTGCAGGACATCTATGTCACGAGCAGCGCCGTCCACGCCGGCGCAAAACCGTTCTGGTCGGCGATCGAAACCGCGTCCGAGGACTTTGCGACCGTCGACACCTCGGCCGACGATCCCGCGCTGATCATCTACACCTCGGGCACGACGGGCAATCCGAAGGGCGCACTGCATGCGCATCGCGTCGTGCTCGGTCATCTGCCGAACGTCGAGATGTGCCACAACTTCCTGCCGCGCCCCGGCGATCTGATGTGGACGCCGGCGGACTGGGCCTGGATCGGCGGCCTCGTCAACGGCCTGCTCGCATTCTGGTACCACGGCATCCCGCTCGTCGGCCATCGCGCGCGAAAGTTCGAGCCGCAGGCGGCGATGCAGATGATGGCCGATCTGTCCGTCCGCAACGTCTTCCTGCCGCCGACCGCGCTGAAGCTGATGCGGCAGGCCGGCGTGAAACATTCCGGCGTCAAGCTGCGCAGCATTTTCACCGGCGGTGAATCGCTCGGCGGCGAGCTGCTCGGCTGGGTGCGCGAGACCTTCGGCATCGACGCGCATGAAG
>NZ_JBFUES010001580.1:0-1082 GCF_056403875.1 Bradyrhizobium sp. P2_E8 | reverse complement strand
GCCAATCTGGTCGTGCTCGAGCAGGCCGACGTCACCGAGGCCCTGCGCTTCCACGCCCCGCCCGGCATCGTGATCAGCCATGGCCGCGTCGTCGATACCGACCGCATGCGCGCGCTGGCGCAGACCGCGATCGGCGATTGATCCGCCGTTCAGAGCTCGATCACGCCGCGGCGCGCGGCATGCGCCACCGCATCGGTGCGGCCGGTGGCGTCCAGCTTGTCGAGCAGCGAGCCGACATGGAATTTCACGGTGTGCACGGAGATGCCGAGCTGGCGCGCGATCATCTTGTTGGAGGCTCCCTCGGCCATCAACGCCAGCACGTCGAGCTCGCGCTGCGTCAGTGCGATGTCCTCAGGTCTCGMGCGCGGATCGCGGGCAACGACCGTGGCGGCGGCCCGCTCGCCGGGCGCGGCAAGGCGCAGCCCGGCGACATTGCCGAGCAGCGCAGCCAGGCGATCGGCGAGAGCGGGATCGTCGATCTCCAGGGACAGCAGGATCTCCGGCAGCTTGTCCTCGCTCACGCCTCCGGCCTCTCGCCGACCGTGACCTTGAAGTTGATCGGCTCGCCGCCGCGGCGCACCGCGACGTCGACCACGGCGCCGACGCTCGCAGGTCCTAGCGTCCGCGACAGCGCGCGCACACCGGATAGTTTCTGGTCGTTGACGGCCACGATCACATCGCCCTGGCGAATGCCGGCGGCCGCCGAAGGCCCGGCCTTGTCGACACTCATCACCATCGCGCCGATACCGTCGTCGAGCCGCACCGGCTGGAGTCCGAGCCCGAGATATCCGCGCGCGATGCGGCCGCGCGCCTCTAGCTGCGGCGCGATGCGCTCGATCGTCGCCGTCGGGATCACCAGCACGCGCCGCGGTCCGAGCACGGCCATGCCGAAAGCTTCACCCGTCGCATCGAGCGCGAGGCCGCCTTCCTGGCCGGGACGCAGGCGAACGTCGAGCTCGATCCGCGCATCGATGTCGCCGCCGCGCAAGGAGCGCCAGCTCCTGCCGGACGCCGACACCATGCCGAGCGCGGCGCTCGGCGTATCACGGTTGGTGGCCACGACAACCGACAGGGTGCCGAGG
>NZ_JBFUES010001579.1:0-1083 GCF_056403875.1 Bradyrhizobium sp. P2_E8 | reverse complement strand
CCTATTACGCCGCCACGCAGCGCGGCCTCAGCACCATCATCGAGGTCCGCGACGCGTTCTACGACAATGCCGAGCAGATCCTCGCCGGCGCCTCTTCGGCCGCGCGCACCAGCTTCACAATCGCGCTCGCGGGCCTCGTTGCCGTGCTGATCGCGAGCGTCGGCCTCGTCGTGACCGTCCGCCGCCGCGTCTGCGCGCCGATCGTCGACCTCACGACGCGGATGTCGCGACTGGCCGATGGCGACGTTGCCGAGGAGATCCCGGGCGCCGAGCGCTCCGACGAGATCGGGGCGATGGCCGCGGCCGTCCAGGTGTTCAAGGACAACATGATCCGGGCCGACCGGCTCGCGGCCGAGAAGCAGGCCGAGAACGACGGCAAGATGCGCCGCGCCCACGCGCTCGACGAACTCACCCGCGCCTTCGAGGCCAAGATCACCGAACTCGTCGGCGGCCTGTCCCGGGCCTCCTCCACCATGGAGAGCACGGCGCAGTCGATGACCTCGACGGCGGCCCAGACCAACAGCCAGGCCGCGGTCGTCGCTGCCGCCTCCGAGCAGACCTCGACCAACGTGCAGACGGTCGCCAGCGCCACCGAAGAGCTGACCTCCTCGATCGCGGAGATCGGCCGTCAGGTCGCACAAAGCACCGAGATCRCGGCCCGCGCCGTCGACAATGCCCGCCGCACCGGCGACACGGCACGTGCGCTCGCCGAGGGCGCGCAGAAGATCGGCGACGTCGTCACCCTGATCCAGAGCATTGCCGAGCAGACCAATCTCTTGGCGCTGAACGCAACCATCGAAGCCGCCCGTGCCGGCGACGCCGGCCGCGGCTTTGCCGTGGTCGCGTCGGAAGTGAAATCGCTGGCCGGCCAGACCGCCAAGGCCACGACCGAAATCTCCGAGCAGATCACAGCGATCCAGTCCGCGAGCGACGAGACCGTGGCCGCGATCCGCAACGTCGCCGACGTCATCGGCGAGATCGACCAGATCGGCACCGCGATTGCCGCGGCGATCGAGGAACAGGGCTCGGCGACCAAGGAGATCGCCCGCAGCGTCCAGGAGGCCGCCCGCGGCACCCAGGAGG
>NZ_JBFUES010001578.1:0-1083 GCF_056403875.1 Bradyrhizobium sp. P2_E8 | reverse complement strand
AACGGGTTGATGCCGAGGATGCTGCCCGCCACCGCCGTTGCCATCTCGAAGCGGAAGAACTCCTGGCCGAGATGGTCGATCGACTTCATGACGATGCGCACGACGGGATGGCCGGCCGCTTCGATCGCGGCAAGCTTCGAGTCATGGGCGGCGTCCGCTTCGCCCTCGGTACGGATGTCGATGAAGAAGCGGTCGTTGCCGTAAGTCGCGGTTTCGCCCAGCGGCTCGCCGTCGATCGGGATCAGGCCCTTGCCTTCCTTGCCGGTCGATTCCGCGATCAACTGCTCGGCCCAGGCGCCGAAATCGGCGATCTTCTTCGACGACAGGATCGTCACCTTGTCGCGGCCTTCGAGGCCGGCGAGGCCCATGGCGAGGCCGAGCTGCACGCCGGGATTCTCACTTGGCGGCACGTCCGGCCCGCAGGAGCGCGCCATCGCGAGCGCATGCTTGACGAAGGTCTTGACGTCGATGCCTGCGGTTGCCGCCGGCACGAGGCCGAACGGCGAGAGCACCGAATAGCGGCCGCCGATTGAGGGGTCGCCATGGAAGACGCGGGCGTAGTTCAGCTTCTTGGCCGACTTCTCCAGCGACGAGCCGGGATCGGTCACCGCGATGAAGCGGTGGCCGGTCTTCACCTTGGGGCCGACCGCCTGCGCGACGCGTTCGTGGAAATAGTCCTTCATCGCATTCGGCTCGGTGGTGCCGCCGGACTTGCTGGATACGATGAACACCGTGTTGGCGATGTCGATCTTCGCTTCCATCGCCCGCACCTGCGCCGGATCGGTGGAATCGAGCACATGCAGCTTCGGGAAGCCTGACTTTCGCGCAAAGGTCTCGGCCAGCACCTCGGGCCCGAGGCTCGATCCGCCCATGCCGAGCACGACCGCATCGGAGAATTTCTGGCCCTTCACGCGGTTGGCATAGTCCTCGTAGTCGGCGACATCAGCCTTGGCGGCGCTGTCGAGCCAGCCGAGCCATTTGTCCTCGTCGGCACCGGTCCAGACCGACTTGTCGCGCTGCCACAGCCTGCGGATCTTGGCTGACGCGCGCCATTCCTCGGTGCTCTTGGCCACCGCCTTGCCG
>NZ_JBFUES010001577.1:0-1084 GCF_056403875.1 Bradyrhizobium sp. P2_E8 | reverse complement strand
TCACCAAGCTGATCAGCGAGGCCGCCGATCGCGGCGCCGCGCTGACCTCGAGCCTGCTGTCCTTTGCAAGGAAGCAGGCGCTCCAGCCGACGGAGATCGACGTCAACGAGCTGCTCGAAGAGCTCGCAAAACTGCTGCTGGCGACCTTCGACAAGAAGATCGAGATCGTGACGAGGCTCGACAGCAAGGTCTGGCTCGCCCTCGTCGACCGCGGCCAGCTGAGCTCGGCGCTGCTCAACCTCGCGATCAACGCCCGCGACGCCATGCTGGACGGCGGCAGGCTGAGCCTGACGACGCGCAATGTCGTGTTCGGCGTCCGCGAGGCCGTGGCGGTCGGCGCCGGCTATGCCGGCGACTATGTCGAGATCGAGATCGCCGACACCGGCACGGGCATGCGGCAGGCCATCCTGGAGCGGATCTTCGATCCCTTCTTCTCGACCAAGGAGGTCGGCAAGGGCACGGGGCTCGGGCTCAGCATGGTGTTCGGCTTCGTCAAGCAATCCGGAGGCGGCATCAAGGTCGCGTCCGAGGAAGGCCGCGGCACGACATTCACGATCTACCTGCCGAAGGCCGAGACCAGCACGATGCGCCCGGCCGGCTATGACGATCGCAAGGTCCTGGGCGGGCGCGAAACCATCCTTTGCGTCGAGGACGATCGCGACGTCCGCCAATACGTCACGGTCCAGCTCGAGAGCCTCGGCTACAAGGTCATCCCCGCCGCCAACGCCACCGAAGCGCTCGCCATCGCCGCGGAGGGGAAGGCGTTCGACCTGCTGTTCACCGACATCGTGCTGGCCGGCGGCATCAACGGACGCGAGCTCGCCGAGCAGATGGTGGCCGCGTGGCCGTCCCTGCGGGTGCTGTTCACCTCCGGATACGCCTACGATTCGGTGAACTCGCAGGGCCGCGCCGCGATGGGCGCACCGCTTCTGACAAAACCCTACCGCAAGGCCGAGCTCGCGCGCATGCTGCGCCGCTCTCTCGACACCGCCGTCGATTCCATGGGCGACCCGATCCCGACGCCCTATTCGGTGCAGGCCGATGTCGAGGGTTTTCTGCGCAGGCAGGCGGCTGAAGACAACGG
>NZ_JBFUES010001576.1:0-1086 GCF_056403875.1 Bradyrhizobium sp. P2_E8 | reverse complement strand
AGCCAGCTTGCGGCGGAGATCGCGCGCGCCGGGTTTGATGCGGTCTATTCCTATGGCGGCCGCACCCGCGCGCCTGCCGAGCAGCCGCTGCCGACCCGCATCGGCGGCTTCGGCGGCGTGAGCGGGCTCGCCGATTACATGCGCCGCGAAGGCATCACGCATGTGATCGACGCGACGCATCCCTTTGCCGCCGAGATGAGCCGCAACGCCGTCGCGGCGTGCGCGGAAACGGGCACGCGCTTGATCGCGCTCGAACGCTCCCCCTGGGTCAAGACGCCCGGTGACAACTGGATCGAGGTCGGCGACGTCAATGCAGCGGTCGCCGCTCTGCCCGAGTTGCCGGCAAACGTATTCCTCGCCATCGGCCGCCAACACATCGCGCCGTTCGCGACCAAATCGCAACACGCCTACACGCTGCGCTTCGTCGATCCACCCGAAGCGCCGTYGCCCTTCGCCGCGGACGTGATCGTGTCGCGCGGACCGTTCACGCTCGATGGCGAGCTGGAGATGCTGCGCACGCGTGGAGTCATGTGGATCGTCGCCCGCAATTCCGGCGGCGATGGCGCGCGCGCCAAGATCGACGCGGCCCGTACGCTCGGCCTGCCCGTGATCATGATCGCGCGGCCGGAGCTGCCCGAGCGCCAGCGGGTCGAGAGCGTGGCCGAGATCATGCAGTGGCTCGGTCATCGCACCTGCCTCGGCGCATAGATCCAGCGGCCGACACGGCGCGTCTGCGAGTTGCCGACGATCACCAGCGTTCGCATGTCGGCCATCTCGGGCCGCGCCGCATTGAGCGTGACGGTCTCGATCTTCTCGTCGGATGCGCTGACCGCGCGCGCGAAGATCACGAGCCGCTCGCCGCAGCCGGCGTCCTTCAGCACGGCGAGCGCGCGGCCAAATCCTTCCGGCCGGCTCGCCGAACGCGGATAGTACAGCGCAATGGCAACATCGGCTTCCGCCGCCAACCTCAGACGATTCTCGATCAGCGCCCATGGCTTGAGATTGTCGGAGAGATTGATCGCGCAGAAATCATGGCCGAGCGGCGCTCCGGCGCGCGCGGCCGCCGCCAGCATCGCAGTGATGCCG
>NZ_JBFUES010001575.1:0-1087 GCF_056403875.1 Bradyrhizobium sp. P2_E8 | reverse complement strand
CCTCTGGTGAGCCCGCCTCTCGCGAGCCCGCCTGTCAAAGCCGCCGCCGTTGTCGGTTTGTTTAGCACTGCCGGCTAGCATCGGGCGACGCCAGATCTCGCGACGAACCCCGGCCTCAAGACGCAGCCCATGACCCTCGACCTTGCGCGCCTTCTGCTCTTCCCGGCCTTGATGGCGTTCGCCGCCGCGAGCGATCTCTTCACGATGACCATCTCGAACCGCGTCTCGCTGGCGCTGGTCGCGGGCTTCTTCGCGCTCGCACTCGCCGGTGGCATGGCACCTTACGAGGTGCTCGGTCATGTCGGCGCCGGCGCGCTTGTCCTGGTCGGCGCCTTCACCTGTTTTGCGATGGGCTGGGTCGGCGGCGGCGACGCCAAGGTCGCGGCCTCCGTCGCGCTCTGGTTCGGCTTCGCACAGCTGATGAACTTCCTGCTCTACGCCTCGCTGTTCGGCGGCGCGCTGACGCTGCTCCTGCTCCAGTTCCGGCAATGGCCGCTGCCCTACGGCCTCGCGGGCCAGGCCTGGCTCGCACGACTGCACGCCAAGGAGAGCGGCATTCCCTACGGCATCGCGCTCGCACTGAGCGCGCTGATGGTCTACCCGGAGACCGAATGGGTGAAGGCGATCGACCTCGCTCATCTCGCACTGCGCTGAACGTTCCGGGTAAACCCGGCGTTAAGCCGATTTAGATACGCCTCATTAACCATGCTTTGACGAATAGCTGGTCAACTGCCGATTACGGCGGCGGCTGCGTCGCGGCGTTAGTTTGGAAAGTGAAGCGTATGAATAGGGCACGCATTGTCGTCCTGACGGTCGCCATCTGCGCCGGCGGTGTCGCCGCGTACCTGGCGAGCGGCTCGGACAATTCTGCGCCGCCTCCGGCGGCCCCGGTCGCGCAGCTTCCAACCGTCGACGTGCTGGTGGCCAAGAACGACATCGGCCTCGGCCAGACCGTGAAACCGGAAGACGTGCAATGGCAGACCTGGCCGGCAGCGACCGCCAGCACCACCTTCATTCGCCGCAACGAGCGCCCGGAGGGCGTGACCCAGGTGACCGGTTCGATCGCGCGCGCCCCCTTCATCCAGGG
>NZ_JBFUES010001574.1:0-1095 GCF_056403875.1 Bradyrhizobium sp. P2_E8 | reverse complement strand
CCGCGGCGGCAGTCTGGATTGCTTCGCTGCGCTCGCAATGACGGAGTGTGTAGCGAGGGCTTGGCCCGAATAGGTCTACCGTACTTGTGTCGCCATCGCTGATCGCCGACACTCTCAACCATCCAACCAACCACAGGAATATGAAATGGCTCGCGTTCGTTGTGTCACCGAGATGGGCATGGGCGTCGACGTCCACGGCAGGGACGCCACCAAGGCGGCGAAGCGGGCGGTGTCCGATGCGATCAGGCATTCGAGCCTCGGTTTCTTCCGGATGATCGGCAAGACCGCGAACGACATGTTCGTCGATGTCACGATCGGGGTGCCCAACCCTGAGGCGGTGGACAAGGAAGCCGTTGCGAAGGAGCTGCCCTACGGCACCGTGACCGTGACTGCGGTCAAGGGCGGGCTGGAGATTCCCTCGGCTACGGAAGTGGCCAACGACCCCATCCTCATCGCCAATGCGGCCGTCATCGTCAGCTTCGACAAGGATTAGGCCGGTGTCCGACAGCGATGAGGCGCTGCTGGATCGCCCGATCTGGAGCGCGCTGACAACGAGCCAGAAGCATCTGGCGCAGGGCGGCCCGCGAGCGCTGCGCTATCCCGTGGACATGACGCCGTTTGCCGACATGGCCGACATGTCCCCGGCAAGCTTTGCTGCGCTCCGTGATCTCCTGTCGGGCTCGCAGGTTGCCGCGCTGTTCACGCCGGAGCCGGTCGAAATGCCCGCGGGCTTCAAGGTCGTGCTCGCCGAGACCGGCGAGCAGATGATCGGCTCGCCTGCCGACAGTCCGCTCCGCGATGCCGAGATCGTCACATTGGGCGCCGGCGACGTCCCCGCCATGGTGGCGCTGACGGAGCTGACCAAGCCCGGGCCATTCGCGCTGCGCACCCACGAGCTCGGCACGTTCCTCGGCATCCGCGCCGGCGGCGAATTGGTCGCGATGACGGGCGAGCGGATGAAGCCGGGAAAGTTCGTCGAGATGACGGCCGTCTGCGTGCATCCGGAATACCGTGGGCGTGGCTACGCGCAGGCGCTGCTCGCGGCGGTCGCGCGCCGGATCGAGGCGCGCGGCGAAATTCCGTTCCTGCACGTGT
>NZ_JBFUES010001573.1:0-1095 GCF_056403875.1 Bradyrhizobium sp. P2_E8 | reverse complement strand
CATTCGGGCCGAGCATTTCGGGGCGCTCTTTGTAATTCTTGCCGTGCATCGCCAGGAACAGGCCGGCGCGCAGGACCGCGAACGCGTCGTCGGCGCCGGAGCAATCCGGCGTCGCTTCGCGGCAGTCGGCGAACAGCGGCGCGAGCTTGCTCACGCGATCGCGGAACACGCGGCGGATGGCCTGCTCGGTCGGGGCGAAGCCAAAATCCTCCGTGAAGGCGAGGCGCAGCTTGCTAAGGTCCGCGGGACGCGGTGCGGCCCAGCGTTCGGCGCGACCGCGCACGGGCTCGCCGGGCAGCGTATAGGCCAAGGGATCGCGGACATCGTCGCTCGCCATCACCGACAGCATCAGCGCGGTGTCGGCGACATTGCGTGCCATCGGTCCGTCGGTCGACAGGTTCGACCAGCCGAAGGCGCGCTTCTCGCTGGCCACGAGACCGTAGGACGGACGCATGCCGACGATGCCGGAGAAGCCGGCCGGATTGCGCAAGGAGCCGCCGGTGTCCGAGCCCGAGGCGAGCGGGGCCATGCCGCAGGCGAGCGCCACCGCCGAACCGCCGGAGGAGCCGGCCGCCGAGCGCATGGGATCGAAGGGATTGCCGGTCGCGCCGAACACCGGATTGCGGGTGTTGCCGCCGGCCGCCCATTCCGGCGTGTTGGTCTTGCCGAAGATGATGGCGCCGGCCGCGCGCAGCCGCGCGACCGAGCCCTGGTCGGCGACCGGGACATTGTCGCGCAACAGGGGGCTGCCATAGGTGGAGCGCAGCCCGGCGGTGTCCTGGGTGTCCTTGATCAGGACCGGAAGGCCGTGCAGCGCGCCGCGATCCTCGCCGCGCAGGATGGCGGCTTCGGCTGCCTTTGCCGCCGTGCGCGCGCGGGGCTCGTCCAATGTCACGACGGCATTGACGGCAGGATTGATGGTGGCGATGCGCGACAGGCAGGCGTCCAGCAGCTCGACGGGCGAGATCGCCCGCGCGGCCAGCAGGCGGCGCAGCTCAACGGCGCTGGAATCGCAAAGTCCGGACAATGCCAGTCCCTTTCAGATTATGAAAACGATTTAGCATATCGGAAAGTGAGGGAGGCGCACCAATAATC
>NZ_JBFUES010001572.1:0-1096 GCF_056403875.1 Bradyrhizobium sp. P2_E8 | reverse complement strand
ACCAACGCCCTTGGGCTGGCGCGCAAGGACCGCGGCCTCGGCTTCCGCACCGAGATATTGCAGCCAATTGCGGAATAGGGCCGCGGCCGCGCTGCCGGCGGCGATATCAGCGCGCAAGTTCAGCGCCGGCAGGTCGTTGGTCAACGCCGGATGGCGCTGGTGCCTCGCCTTCTTCTCGAAGCGCGCCAGCTTCTCTTCCGTCACTGCGTCAAAATAGCTCACGGGCAAATGCGGATAATTCTCGCGCTCACGCGCGAGGTAACGGCCGATGTCGCGCAGATACTCGCGCTGAAGCGACAATGCGTCATATTCGGGGTGGCCCTGGAAGAACACGAAGCGGCTGGCATATTGGCGGACGAAGACGTCGACGCCGGCCAGCGCCGAGCGTGTCAGCACCCGATAGCCGGCCTGATCGAGGTCGCTCTCGACAATCTCGTTCAGGCGCGAATGCGAAACCTTGAGCGGCGCGGGCACGGCATGCGTCAGCGGGTCGCTCGTGACGGCCGCGCAGTCGAAGATGCCGTGACACTTGGCCGGCAACCGTCGCCGCGCGATGCCGTCGAGGTGCAGGACTGCGGCATGCGCGGCGAGGCATGACCAGATCGTCGAGCGCGTGTTGGCCTTGGCCCAATCGACCAGATCGGTGAGGTCGCGCCAGTACGGCTCCTGGTCGAGCTCGGGCGCGACCGGCTCGGCGCCGGTCACGATCAGCCCGTCGAACCGCTGACGCTTGAGGTCCGCGAGATCGGAATATTCGCTCTCGACGTGCCATTTCGCTTCGGGCGAGCGCTTGACCGAGGGCAGCGAGAAGCAGTGGAAGCGGATGCGGCGCGGGCCCGCGGCGGCCTGGAGCAGCTTCATGAACTGCCGCTCGGTCGCCTTCAGGGCCGGATCAGGCATGTTGTTGATCAGCCCGATGGTGAGCTCGGCGCCGGCATGATCGCGCGCCAGATCGCCCTCGGCCGGCACCAGCGCCGGGCTCGATATCCCGTGATCCCTGTTGATCAGGATCGTCATCGGGGCCGTCGCCTACTCCGCGGCCTGGAGGCGCGACGACGGACAGGCTTTCTCCAACGCCTGGTCGATGTCCTCGATG
>NZ_JBFUES010001571.1:0-1102 GCF_056403875.1 Bradyrhizobium sp. P2_E8 | reverse complement strand
CACTTGAACAGCGGCGTGCCCGGCACGAAGGCGTCGAAGGCGGCCCAGAACTGGGAGCGGTAGCGGTCCTGCTCCTGGAGGATCTCGTGCTTCGAGCCGGCGATCACGAGATGGGAGCCGGCGCGCAGATGGTAGGCGAACTCCTCGATCGCCGCGGTCGAGACCACGGTGTCGCTGGAGGCCGCCAGCATCAGGATCGGCTGGCGGATCTCGGAGGGGTAGTTCATGCCCTTGAAGGTGTGCATGGCGCGAAAGGCGGAATCGGCCCAGGCGACCGTCGGTGACGCCAACCCGAGCGTCGAATCCTCCTCCAGGATCGCGGCATTGCGCGCATAACGCACGGGATCGCTGGTCAGGGGATTGTTGATGAAGGGATCGAGCCCGGTGATGCGGTCGCTGCCGCCGGGGACATAGCGGCCGCCCATCCCCATCAGACGCATCGTCTTCAGCAGCGCCCGCGCCGGCAACGAGGTGGTGCGGCCGGGCAGGTCGATCATCGGCGCCGACAGCACCATGCGGTCGAACCAGCGCTTGCCCGCATGCGCAACGCGCAGCATCACCGTGCCGCCCATGGAGTGGGCGAGCGCGAAGAAGGGCGGCGGGCAATCCGGCAGCACCACCTGCTGCACGAAGGTCTCGACGTCGATTTCGAAATCGGCGAAGTCGCGCACATAGCCCTTGCGCGGATCGCGCAGGCGGCGCGAGGAGTGGCCCTGCCCGCGCCAGTCGATCATCGCCACCGCAAAGCCGCGGTCGCGCAGGTCGCGCACGGTCTCGAAATATTTCTCGATCTGCTCGCTGCGTCCGGTGAAGACGCAGACCGTGCCCTTGCGGTTCGCCGGCGGCGCCCAGCGCGCAAAGCGCAGCTCGGCGCCATCGGGCGTCTTGATGGTGCCGCTGACGACGTCTTCGGGAACGGGATTGGACGGAATCGAGATCAGCGTCATTGGACGGGAAATGCTGCAAATCAAGGGGCTGGAGCGCCGAAAAGGCGCAAGTTGCCGCCCTCTTGAACGCCGTTCCCCTGAACCCATATCACCATGGTGCAGGCCGCTACCAGTGTTTCGGAACCGGAACATCAGGCTGCACACAGACTAAAGCC
>NZ_JBFUES010001570.1:0-1102 GCF_056403875.1 Bradyrhizobium sp. P2_E8 | reverse complement strand
GGTGCTGTCCGTCGGCGACGGTATCGCCCGCGTCTATGGTCTGGACAACGTCCAGGCCGGCGAAATGGTCGAGTTCGAGAACGGCACCCGCGGCATGGCGCTGAACCTCGAAACCGACAACGTCGGTGTCGTTATTTTCGGTGCCGACCGCGAGATCAAGGAAGGCCAGACCGTCAAGCGCACCCGCGCCATCGTGGACGCGCCGGTCGGCAAGGGCCTGCTCGGCCGCGTCGTCGACGCGCTCGGCAATCCGATCGACGGCAAGGGTCCGATCCAGGCCGACAAGCGTATGCGCGTCGACGTCAAGGCGCCCGGCATCATTCCGCGCAAGTCGGTGAGCGAGCCGATGGCGACCGGCCTCAAGGCCATCGATGCCCTGATCCCGATCGGCCGCGGCCAGCGCGAGCTGATCATCGGCGACCGTCAGACCGGCAAGACCGCGATCGCGCTCGACACCATCCTGAACCAGAAGCCGCTCAACGCGCAGCCGGACGAGAACATCAAGCTGTACTGCGTCTACGTCGCGGTCGGCCAGAAGCGTTCGACCGTCGCCCAGTTCGTGAAGGTGCTGGAAGAGCAGGGCGCGCTCGAATACTCGATCGTCGTCGCCGCCACCGCCTCGGATCCGGCGCCGATGCAGTACATTGCCCCCTTTACAGCCTGCACCATGGGCGAATTCTTCCGCGACAACGGCATGCACGCCGTCATCATCTATGACGATCTGTCCAAGCAGGCCGTCGCTTACCGCCAGATGTCGCTGCTGCTGCGCCGTCCGCCGGGCCGCGAAGCCTATCCCGGCGACGTGTTCTATCTGCACTCCCGCCTGCTCGAGCGCGCGGCGAAGCTCAGCAAGGACCATGGCTCGGGTTCACTGACCGCACTGCCGATTATCGAAACCCAGGCCAACGACGTGTCGGCCTACATCCCGACCAACGTCATCTCGATCACCGACGGTCAGATCTTCCTGGAAACCGACCTGTTCTTCCAGGGCATCCGTCCCGCGGTGAACGTCGGTCTGTCGGTGTCGCGCGTCGGCTCGTCGGCGCAGACCAAGGCCACCAAGAAGGTCGCCGGCAAGATCAAGGGCGAGCTCGCGCAGTAC
>NZ_JBFUES010001569.1:0-1103 GCF_056403875.1 Bradyrhizobium sp. P2_E8 | reverse complement strand
GGATTGCATCTGCGATGCTATCCGGCCTCTCCCCGCCAGCGGGGAGAGGCGAAGAAGTCCTCAGCTCTTCCTTTCGGGCACGCGCTTGATCTTCGCGCCCAGCGCGTTCAACCGCTCCTCGATGCGCTCGTAGCCGCGCTCGATCTGGTCGGCGTTGTTGATGGTCGAGGTGCCCTCGGCGCAGACGGCGGCCAGCAGCATCGCCATGCCGGCGCGGATGTCGGGTGAGGTCATCGGCGCGCCGCGCAGGCGGCTGGGGCCGGCGATGATGGCGCGATGAGGGTCGCAGAGCACGATACGCGCGCCCATCGCGATCAGCTTGTCGACGAAGAACATCCGCGATTCGAACATCTTCTCGAACATCARGATCACGCCCTCGCATTGCGTGGCGGTGACGATCGCGATCGACATCAGATCGGCGGGGAAGGCGGGCCAGGGCTGGTCCTCCAGCTTCGGCACGTGGCCGCCGAAATCGTCCTGGATCTTCAGCGTCTGGTTCGAGGGCACGATGAGGTCGTCGCCCTCGACGCGGCAGACGATGCCGAGCCGCTCGAAACCCATGCGGATCGAGCGCAGGTGCTCGACACCGGCGCGCACGATGCGAAGCGGCGAGCGCGTCACGGCGGCAAGCCCGATCAGCGAGCCGACCTCGATATGGTCGGGCTGGATCCGGTAGGTCGCTTCCCCCAGCGTCGCCGGCCCGTGCACGATCATGGTGTTGGTGCCGATGYCCTCGATTCTGGCGCCGAGTGCGACCAGGAAATTGGCGAGGTCCTGCACATGCGGCTCGGAGGCCGCATTGCGCAAATAGGTGACGCCGTCGGCGGCGACCGCCGCTACCAGCGCGTTCTCGGTCGCGGTGACGCTCGGCTCGTCCAGGAACACGTCCGCGCCGGCGAGCTTTGGCGCGCGGAATTCGAGCCGGTCGGTCGCGGTGACTTTGGCCCCCAACTGTTCCAGCGCCAGCACATGGGTGTCGAGCCGGCGGCGGCCGATGACGTCACCGCCGGGCGGCGGCAGCATCACCTCGCCGCAGCGGGCGAGCAGGGGGCCCGCGAGCAGGATCGAGGCGCGGATGCGGACGCAGAGCTCGGGGTCGAGAT
>NZ_JBFUES010001568.1:0-1108 GCF_056403875.1 Bradyrhizobium sp. P2_E8 | reverse complement strand
TCTTCAGGCTGGCCACGCGAGTCGGACGCGGCGCGGCGCCCTGTGCAGTGCTCTTGGGGGCAGTGTTTCTGGCGACCGTGCCCTTGGCCTGCGCGGCATGCTTCGGTGCGCCGTGCGCAGCGTGGGCGGTTCGGTGTGCCTGCGACTTGGCGGCCTTGCCCTTAGCCGCACGGGGCGTCTCGGCCGCCATTGCCAGCCGTGTCGCGGCACGCCGTGACAAGGTCGTGGACAGCAAGACCTCGACCGAGCCCTCGGGAATCGCGAACAGATCGCGGTCGGGCACGGGGAGAGTGGCGGCGACATTCGCCTGCGCCATGGTCCGGCGCGGCAGCAGCGGCTGATGCCCGGTCTGCGCATTGAGATCGGCAAGCGATGGCGCCGGAAGCGTCTGGGTCTGCGTGAACACGAAGTTCGGCACGGCCGGCCAGCGCGCGATCGGCACGGTCTCGGTCGGCGGATGCAGCAGCCATTCCACCGGCGTGGTCGGCGTCGCCGGCCGCTCCGCGGTCGCAGGCACCACATGCACGATGCGATAGCCGCGCGTCTTCAGGTCGCGGATGATCTTGGGCAGCGCCGCCACCGTGCGGGCCTGGATGTCGTGCAACAGCAGGATGCCCTTGCCCTTGGCCTCCAGCCGCTGGATCGCGAGCTGGTAGACGCGATCGGACGACACATGCCGCCAGTCGTCAGCGGGGAAATCGGCGCTCCAGACCTGGATGCCGCGCGAGATCAGATAGTTCTCGACGCCCTCGGCGCGCATCAGGCCGGGGATGCGGAAGAACGGCGCGAGCTTGGACGGATCGGTCATCGCGGCCGACGTCCATTCGATGCCGCCGTTGATCTCGGGCTCGAATTTTTCGATCGGCATGCGGTCGAACGTCAGCGGATGGTTCATGCTGTGCGTGCCGACGGTGTGGCCCGCCGCCACCAGCTTGCGCACCCCTTCAGGGTTCGCCTTGGCCTGGCCGCCGATGATGAAGAAGGTCGCCTTGATGCACTCGTCGGCGAGGATCTGGAGCACCTGGTTGGAATATTTCGGCAGCGGACCGTCGTCGAAGGTCAGGACGACCTCGTGGTCCTTCAGCGGCAGCGTCTCGCGGTACTGCAT
>NZ_JBFUES010001567.1:0-1114 GCF_056403875.1 Bradyrhizobium sp. P2_E8 | reverse complement strand
TCGCGGGTGTGGATCACCAGCGGCAGGCCGGTCGCGCGGGCAGCCGCGATGTGGGCGCGAAAGCCCCTCGCCTGCGCTTCCGGCGAGCCGTTGTCGTAGAAATAGTCGAGCCCGGCCTCGCCGAGCGCCACGACCTTGGGATGCTGCGTCAACGCGATCAGCTCGTCCGGCGCGATGCCGTCTTCCTCATCCGCGTTGTGCGGATGGGTGCCGACCGAGCAGTAGACATCGTCGAAGCGCTCGGCGATGGCCAGAAGCTGAGTGAGCTTACGCACCCGTGTCGAGATCGTGACCATGCGCCCGATTCCGGCGGCACGCGCACGCGACACGATCCCGTCGAGATCTTCCGCAAAGTCGGGAAAATCCAGATGGCAATGACTGTCGACCAGCATCGTCCGAACGCCTCAGGCCGCCGGCTCGATGTAGCGCGGGAAGGCCGGCGTCGGCGCGGGCAGCGTCGAGCCGGGCGCGATGCGCTTGGCGCCGCCGAGTGTCGCAAAATTGCGCTCGCCTTCGGGGACACCGAGGCTGTCGAGCAGCAATCCCGAGGCGGTCGGCATCGCCGGCTGGGCCAGAATCGCGATCTGGCGCACGACCTCGGCAGTGACATAGAGCACCGTCTTCTGCCTGGCAGGATCGGTCTTGGCGAGCGCCCAAGGCGCCTCGCCCGCGAAATAGCGGTTGGCTTCCGCGACCACGGCCCACACGGCGTTGAGCCAGTGATGGATCTGCTGCGTCGCCATCGCCTCGCGGCTTGCTGCGATCATGCCGTCGGCCATCGCCAGGATGGCCTTGTCGTTGTCGCTGAACTCACCCGGTTCCGGGAGCACGCCGCCGAGTTGCTTGCCAATCATCGACAGCGAGCGCTGCGCAAGGTTGCCGAGATCGTTGGCGAGATCGGCATTGATGCGCGCGACGATGGCCTCGTGGTTGTAGTTGCCGTCCTGGCCGAACGGCACCTCGCGCAGGAAGAAATAGCGCATCTGGTCGACGCCATACTGGTCGGCAAGGTTGAAGGGATCGACGACATTGCCGACCGACTTCGACATCTTCTCGCCCCTGTTGAACAGGAAGCCGTGGGCATAGACCCGCTTCTGCACGGGAATGCCGGCCG
>NZ_JBFUES010001566.1:0-1116 GCF_056403875.1 Bradyrhizobium sp. P2_E8 | reverse complement strand
CCTCCGCGTTTGCGCTGCTCCAGATCTCGCTGACGTGTTTCCCGTTTGGCATGACAGGGCCGCCCATCGGGCGGCCTCTGTCTCAACCGTGACTGCCTCGCGCGCATTAGCGCCGAAGGCGGCGGGCAGGGTCCTCTCCGCTGCCGGGCTGAATGGCCGAGCCGCCGGCTCCTGCGCCTCCGGCCTGAGCGTCAGCATCACTTACCGACGCGCCAGCGAGCAACACACACGTGACCATCGAGAGAATTGTTCAGATTATCTTCGCGCAGCTGCCGGCCGTGACACGTGAGCGGCTACGACGTTCGAAGAGCAATGCGAAGATGAGGCAATTGCCTCCTGGAAGCAGCACCCGCTGGCGAGCCTCGGTGACTAAAATCCGAAAAGGTATATCCTTCCAGAGGGGCGGAGCTTGATTCGCCATGCTGGAAGCCATTCTCCTATTGCTGGGAATTGGGGCCGCAGCTCTCCTGCTGATCGCCTTTTGGGGGTTGCATCGCCAAGTATAGGCACAAGAAAACAGCTCAGTGGGATCGGGTGAGCTGGTGCTAGCGAGTGCCCTTGGAGAAGGGCATCGGAAAAGCTTGGCAATACAGCCAACGTTCCTATTCGCCAGAAGGGTTTGGGGGCGCAGCGGCACTCCCGGCGCTCTGATCCGCAATTGAACCGGCAGCCGGGAGGCTTGGGGGCTGCGAGCCGTGCCATGTTCGCGTTCGGACAGCAATGCTGTGGAACATCGCGCTCCGGTAGTTGTACGGAATCCATTTTCGGAACGGGGTGTTCTATAGAAAGAACACCGGCGTGATTTGAGTACCGATTTTTACTTTGTCCGGGATGGCCGCAGTGGGGGCTGGAACCACCCTGCGGCTTTTCCCGTTTGGGCTTAGTCAGCCGTCGCGGCACGGAACGCCGTAATTGTCGCAGGTGAGTGCGAAGGTTTCTTTCGCCTTTGCATCTTCGAAGCAGAAGCGCGTGCCGACATCGGCGTGATCGATCCACCAATCAATTTTATTGTCCCTTGCAATGCGGGAGGCTTCTCCTCGCAGCAGATCCAACTGTCTTCCGGCAACGTGGACGATCAGGCAATTTTCCTTGGTCATGAATGACGTTCCTTATAAT
>NZ_JBFUES010001565.1:0-1119 GCF_056403875.1 Bradyrhizobium sp. P2_E8 | reverse complement strand
GGCGAGCGCGTCGCGGTTTTGCGTTGCAGCGGCGAACAGCGCCATGTGGACGTCGGCGAACGGCAGGCTCGATTTCGGAAACAGCTTTTGCGCGGCGGCGTCGGCATCAAGCCAGAGTGCCTTCGGCACGGCGTGGCCGTAAGAGGACAGGCGCCAGAGCAGCGAGGCGCCGTCGGTGATGACGTTGAGCGGCGGCGCCTGCGTCGCGGAGGGCTGGAGCACGTCGGCATAGATCGCGAGTGCGCGCGGCGCATCGCCATGCTCCAGCGCGCCGAGCGCCTGGTGCCAGCGGATGTGGCCGTGCAGGAGTCCGGCGCGGTCGTAGGTCGGAATCCATTCGTCGACGAGACGGTCGGCCGCCTCGATCGRGCCGTCCTCGAACATCGCATGCAGCACGGCATGCGCGGCATGGGCATTCTGCCGGCGCAGGGCGAAGCCGCGCTCGGTGATGCCCCGGCCGCGGGCGACGTCGCCGTTCTCGGTCATCGCCCAACCGGACATGGTGAGGAACCACCAGTCCTCGCCATAATGGCGCGCGACGCGCTCGCACAGCTCGTGCCGCGCACGGTCGTGATCGGCCATGCCGGAGAAGGCGAACAGGCCGAACGCGCCGAGCGGCAGCGACAGCACCACGGCATCGCGCGGCCATGCCTCGACATGTTCCAGCGTTGCCGCAATCGCCTCGGGCAGGCGTCCCTCGATCGCGAGCGCCAGGGCCTCGACATGCGAACGCTCGCGCTCCGTGCCGCGCTTTGCAACGAGCTCACGCGCGCGTGCCGCCTTCTGCCGCGCGAGGTCGCCCTGCTGGTAGAAGGCATGCACGCGGGCGCGGGCGATATGGGGAAGCGCAAAGTCCGGATCGGCGGCGATGGCGCGCTCCAGCGTCTCCGCCGTGCCGGTCCAGCCCGCCAGCATGAGGTCGACGCCTTCGCGATAGGCGGATGCCGCGGCATCGGATGCAGTGGAAAGCGGAAGGCCGTAGCGGTCCTCATGCGCCATCGTCGTCTCCGGAGTTCAAGCCGTTCGCGCGCGGCGGCCTTCGATCGGATAGGCCGGGTCGTTGTAGCCCGGCGTCGAGGGATGGCCCGGCGTCACCAGGCGGTCGATCAGGGCTTCGTC
>NZ_JBFUES010001564.1:0-1119 GCF_056403875.1 Bradyrhizobium sp. P2_E8 | reverse complement strand
GTGCCCAGATCAGCCTGATGCCGAGCCAGACCAGATAGGCGGCGCCGGCAAAGCGCACCCAGTCGAACCAGTAGCCCATGGTCGCCATCAGCGAGGTGAGGCCGACCGCAACAATGCCGATGACGATGGCAAGGCCGGCCTGCGCGCCAAGGACATTGGTGAGCGCCGCACGCGTGCCGTGGCGCAGGCCGTTGGCAATGACGAGGGTGACGATCGGACCCGGCAGCAGCGCCAGCGCAATGCAGGCGGCGACGAAGGCGAGATAGGCTTGCATGGACATCATGGGAGGAACTCGCTGAGGGCGGCGGTGGTGGACATTAATGCATGGCGGAGGCGGGAACGGAAGACAGATGAGCGCGGTGTGCCCGCCCAACCACCGGTGTCATACCCCGCGGATGCGGGGTATCCAGTACGCCGCGGCTTCTCCGTATCCCACGAGCGCCTCGGAATACTGGATCACCCGCTTTCGCGGGTGATGACAGCGGAGAACGTGGCGCGGTTCGCCCCCCTCACCGCCCATCCAGCGCGGCGGCGATCCATTCCTTCATCTCCTGTGTTTCCAGGAACACGAGCGCCGCGCGCTGCACGGCGTTCGCCTCGCCCGCGCCTTGCGCCACCGCGACGAGCAGGTCGCAGCGGCGCGACAACGCGAGGCCGGCGGCGGCATGGCGCGCACCGTCGGGCATGTCGATATCATAATGCCTGATGCGGCCCCGCATGGCGGCGATGCTCACGGCCTCGCCCGCCGCGACGGGCGTGAAGCGCGGACTGATCAGGTCGATATCGGTGACGCGGTCCACCTCGTCGTCATCGGCAACGCCGGTATCGCAATTGCAGAAGCCGCGCTTGGCGCGCACGTAGAGCTCGGCACCGTCGCAGCCGCCCGCGGTACAACGGAACGCGCGGCCGGCGGGCCAGCCGTCGCGGGGAAACGGCCAGCTCATCTCCTGCCAATGCCCGGCGTGTTCCGTCGCATGGGTACGCACGCCGGACAGCGCACCGAGAGCGATCATGGCCATCAGCATCCTCACCCCGCGCCGCATCGTCAGTTCTTCGGCAGGCCGGCGACGGCGCGCGCGGGACCGGTCAGCTCGAGGATATGCAGGCCGGTGTTGGCGC
>NZ_JBFUES010001563.1:0-1121 GCF_056403875.1 Bradyrhizobium sp. P2_E8 | reverse complement strand
ATCCGCAGACAGGTCAAACAAGCAAGACAAAAGGGGAGGCCGCGATGGCGAACGAGCTCGATTTCACAGGCAAGCAGGTGCTGGTCGTCGGCGGCTCCAGCGGCATCGGCAACGGCATCGCACAGGCCTTTCGCGCCAGGGGCGCGCGTGTCGCGGTTTGCGGTACGCGTGCTCAGCCGGAGGAATATTCGGCGGAGGAAGGCTCCGATCTCGCCGGTCTTGCCTAYGCGCAGCTCGACGTCGGCAACCCCAGTGTGATCGAAGCCTTCAAGCCGTCCTTCGATCGGCTCGACATCCTGGTGCTGGCACAGGGCGCGGTGATCTATCGCCGCCGCGAGTTCGAGATGAGCGGTTTCCGCAAGGTCGTCGAGGTCAATCTGATGAGCCTGATGGCCTGTGCGACGCGGTTTCATTCCATGTTGCGGGATGCGAAGGGCGCGCTGATCATGGTGTCGTCGACCGCGGCCTATCATTCCACCATGGGCAACCCCGCCTACAACGCGTCGAAGACCGGCGCGGTCGGATTGACGCGCACGTTAGGGGAGGCCTGGGCCGAGGACGGCATTCGCGTCAATGGCATCGCGCCCGGCCTCGTCGACACYAAGATGACGAAGGTCACGACCGACAATCCCAAGCGGCTCGAAGGTGCCTTGTCGCGCATTCCCCTGCGGCGATTGGGCACGCCGGCCGACATGGCGGGCGCGGCGCTGTTCCTGGCCTCGCCGCTGTCGTCCTACATCATCGGCCAGACGCTGGTCGTCGACGGCGGGCTCATTCTGTAGGCGATTGCTCTCGGCGTTTGGAACTGCGCTGCGCCTGATCGGTTACTCCGGCTGACCCCCGAGGAGGACCACATGGACAAGGATCGAATTGTCGGATCGGCCAAGGAATTCGCTGGCCGCGCGGAAGGCGCAGTCGGAGATCTGGCGGGCGATGCTCAGACAGAAGCATCGGGCAAGGCGCGCGAGGCCGCCGGCACCGTGCAGAATCTCTACGGCCAGGCCAAGGACGCCGTGCGTGACGCCGGCGAGGTTGCGGCCGGCTACGCCAAGGATGCCTACGACAACAGCGGCGAGACGTTTCGCGATGGCACGCAGGCGATCGCGCGCAAGGTGCAGGAC
>NZ_JBFUES010001562.1:0-1123 GCF_056403875.1 Bradyrhizobium sp. P2_E8 | reverse complement strand
CCGCAGCCAAGCCCGCCGGCGCCAAGCATGCCGCGGCGAAGCCCGCCGAGAAGCCCGCAGCAAGCGGCGATCAGGCGGCGAAGCCCGCCAAGCCCAAGGCCGCGACCAAGCCTCCGGCCAAGCCGGCCAACAACAGTTAACGCCCCTCGGAATTGAACCGCGGCCCGCGCTTCGCACTTGCGGCAACGCGGCTTGCGACGATTCCGGTAGCCACTTTCCGACCTTTGCCCTAAGCCTCGACGGCTTGCCACCCGGTCCGGCAGGCTCGATACTGGCGGCAATGAGGCAAGCCCGAGATACAACGGGCTCTGATGCAGGAGAGGGGAGTTTCCATGGAGCGCATCTGGCTTAAGCAATATCCGCCCGGCGTGCCCGCCGATATCGAGCCGACACAATACGCATCGCTGGTCGACCTTCTGGAGGAGAGCTTCACCAAGTTCGCCGACCGCAAGGCGTTCATCTGCATGGACAAGTCGATCAGCTACCGCGACCTCGACCAGATGTCGGTTGCGCTGGCGGCCTATCTGCAAGGCCGCGGACTCCAGCGCGGCGCCCGCGTCGCCATCATGATGCCGAACGTGCTGCAATATCCGGTCGCCACCGCCGCGGTGCTGCGCGCCGGCTTTGCGGTGGTCAACGTCAATCCGCTCTACACGCCGCGCGAGCTCGAGCATCAGCTCAAGGATTCCGGCGCCGAAGCCATCATCGTGCTGGAGAATTTTGCCCACACGGTCGAGCAAGTGATCGCGAAGACGTCGGTGAAGCACGTCATCGTCGCCAGCATGGGCGACCTGCTCGGCTTCAAGGGCGTGATCGTCAACCTCGTCGTCCGCCGCGTCAAGAAAATGGTCCCGGCCTGGTCGCTGCCGGGCGCCGTGTCCTTCAATGACGCGCTCTCGGCCGGCCGCGGCCTGACGTTCAACAAGCCGAAGCTGTCGCCCGGCGACGTCGCCTTCCTGCAATATACCGGTGGCACCACCGGCGTCTCCAAGGGCGCGACGCTGCTCCACCGCAACATCGTCGCCAACGTGCTGCAGAACGATGCCTGGCTCCAGCCGGCGCTGGCGCAGCCGCCGCAGATCGACCAGCTCCTGATCGTCTGCGCGCTGCCGCTCTATCACAT